>DAOPQX010000073.1:0-12523 GCA_035348395.1 Vicinamibacterales bacterium
GGGAAAGCCGTCGCCGTACGCTGCACGGAGGCGCTCGATCCACTCCCCGAGCACCCGCTGCGTCGCCTCGTGCAGCCGCTTCACCTCCGCGTCGTCCAGGTTCTGCGTCAGTTGGAGTGGGGAGAGCCGGGCGGCGTGGAGGATCTCGTCCGAGTAGGCGTTGCCGATGCCGCTGAACAAACGCGGGTCGGTAAGGCTGCGCTTGAGCGTGTGGTTGGCCGAGCGGAGCGCGCCCTCGAACTCGCCCAGCGATGACGACAGCACGTCGATGCCGCCCGGGTCGAGCCCGCGGAGGGCCTCGCGCGAGGCCGCGAGGTGCAGCGAGGCTCGCCGCTTGCTGCCGGCCTCGGTGAGCGTCAGCGTGCCGGCCGCGAAGTCGAACGCCGCCAGCCCCACCTTCTTCGGAGGCGAGACGCCCTTCTCCTTCCAGTGCAGCCTTCCCGCGATCATCAGGTGCAGCACGAGGAACAGGTCGCCTGCCAGCGCGAACACGATCCGCTTGCCGAGGCGCTCGATGCCCTCGACGGCCCGACCCTCGACCGACTCGATCGGCGGGTCCACCGTGCGAAGCAGGAAGGGCGTGAACACGCGCACCTTCTCGAGTGCGGCACCGGCGACGCGCCGCGCGAGCGCCTCCTGGTAGACGACGATGTCGGGCAGCTCGGGCATGGAGTGCTGGGGTGGTCGCCCGCTCAGGTGCGCAGGACGCCTTCCAGCTTTGCCAACAGGTCGCGCCAGCCCTGCTCGGTGGACTCGCGCCACTCGGGCGGCACGCCCTCGTGCTCGAGCGTCAGCTCGCAGCCGCCTTCGGCTGGCGCCACCTCGATGCGGACAATCGTCACCTCGCTCGAGTATTTCGGCACCGAGAACTCGAACGCCAGGCGGCGCGGCGGATCGATCTCGAGGAAGCGCCCGTGGTGCTCGACGTTCTCGCCGCCGCGGCGATCGGTGATGACGAAGTTCCCACCCGGCCTGGGATCGATGTCGCAGCGGACGATGTGGCCGTCGGGCGTCGCGAACAACCAGCGGCTGGCGACGGCGGGATCGACCCACGCGTCGAAGACGTGCCGGGGCGGAGCCGGAAAGACCTGTCGCACGATGAAGGACGGCATCGCGGGGTTCATTCCACGAGGCCTTTCAAGTCGGGGACGAGCCGCTCGTCGCTGCCCAGGATCTCGTCCCACGTGACGACGCGGCCCTGGTAGGCCGCGGTGCGCCCGAGGATGGTCAGCAGGTTGCTCCTCACGCTCTCGGCCACGGTGGCGTTGGCGCAGTCGCCCCGCCGGATGGCGTCGTGGAAGGCGGCAATGTTGCCGACCGCCCCTTCCTCGTAGATGCGCGGCGTCCGGCCGCCGCGGAAGAACTGCTTGCCGCGTATCAACACCTGCCCGCCGTACTCCGTCTCGAGGACCCCCTCCGAGCCGAACGTGCGGTTGCGGATTCCCTCGGGCCTCGTGCCGTGGCCGTTGAACTGCCGCGAGCTGAAGGTGACCCCCACGTCGTCCGGGTAGTGGAACGTCACGCTGAAGGTGTCCCAGCAGGTGCCGACGCCGCGGTACTTCCGGCCGCCGGTTCCGTAGGCCCGCAGCGGCGGCTGGTTCATAATCCAGCTGGCGACGTCGAGCGCGTGGATGTTCTGCTCGGTGATGATGTCGCCCGACAGCTCGCGCGACAGCCCCCAGGCGCGCAGCCGGCCCTCGGGAGAGCCGGACTCGTAGTTCTCGACCTGCGCCAGGAACGGGTCGTCCCCGTGATACGTCGCCTCGCCGAAGGCGAACCGCCCGATCGCCCCGGCGTGCACGCGGCGCACGGCCTCGACGAAGAGGGGGTTGACCCGCGTCTGGAAGTCCACGAGGAAGCACCGGCCGACGGCAGTTGCCCGGGTCCCGCTTTGCTCGATCGACTTGCACCCCGGGGTGTCGACGGCTACCGGCTTCGCCAGGTAGACGTGCTTCCCGGCCGACACCGCGTCGGCCGCCTGCTCGGGGTGGAAGTACGGGGGCGTGATGATCGCCACCGCATCCACCGGCTGCTCGAGCAGCCGGCGGTACCCGGACAGGCCCGTGAAGCGGCGGCCGGGCGGGACTCCCAGCTTCTCCCCGAACGCGTCCACGCGGTCCTGGAAGTAGTCGGCGGCGGCGACGAGGTTGTAGCCGCCATGCTGCTGGAACAGGTTCGCAATCCAGGTGCCCCGCCCGCCGCACCCGATGATCCCGAGGTTCACCTTCGCGTTCGTGGCGCTGCCCCGGACCAGCTCGGGGCGCATCACCGAATACGCCACCACCGCCGTGCCGGCGCCCGTGAGGAAACGGCGCCGCGAGACGGTCTGCCTGTGCGACGAGCTCGCATCGTGGGGTGGTACTGCCATGGTGACGCGGATTGTAGCACCGGCTTCGCTCGTTGACCGGCGGGCCGGCCCGGCCTTAGGATGCGTGGCGCGCCAGTCGGTGAGCCGGGCAGGTACCCAGGTGGACGCTGGGCGCGGGGTTCGCGGTACAATTCCGCCTCGCATCTCCGCCCCCGAACACAAAGGGCAGCCAATGACTCACCAGAGCGCGAAGCGGAACCGAAGGCAATTCCTGTCCCAGACGTCGATCACGCTCGCCGCCGCGGGCGTGGCCGGGCTGCGGAGCACGGCGGCGGCACCCCAGGCGGCTTCGGCGACCACCAGGCGCCGCGCCGTCATGCGGCGCACGCTCGGGCGAACCGGCCTCGAGCTCCCGATCGTCAGCATGGGCGTGATGAACGCCAACAACCCCGAGCTGCTCAGGCAGGCGTACGACGCCGGGGTGCGGCTGTTCGACACGGCGCAGGGATATCAGCAGGGAAGGAACGAGCGGATGATCGGCGACGTGGTGTCGCGGCTCCGGGTCCGCGACAAGGTGATCATCCAGACCAAGGTGCCGTTCCCGCGAGGCTCGGGCGACGTGAAGGCCGAGTTCCTGGCCGGCGTCGCCGGCTGCCTCGAGCGCCTGCAGACCGACTACGTGGACATCCTGCTGCTTCACGCGCCGTCGGTCGAGCAGATGACCGACGCCGGGATTGTCTCGGCGTTCAAGGAGCTGAAACAGCAGAAGAAGGCGCGCTTCGTCGGGGTGTCGCACCACTCCAACCAGGCGGCTGTCCTGAGGACGGCCGCCGGGAGCGGCCTCTACGACGTGGCGCTGGTGGGGTTCAACGTCACCAACGCGAACGACGGCGAGTTCCTGGCGGCGCTGAAGACCGCCGCGTCGCGCGGCGTGGGCCTCGTCGCGATGAAGACGCAGACCGGGGGACGGGGCCGCAACCTGGGCGTCCTCAACCACCCGGCGCTGCTCAAGTGGGCCCTCCGCCACACCGAGTTCGCCACCGCCATCCCCGGGTTCACCAACGCCGATCAGCTGAACGAAAGCTTCTCGGTGGCGTACGGGCTCGACTACTCGCCTGAAGAGAAGTCGTGGCTTGCCGACAAGAACGTGCAGCTGGCTCTCGACTTCTGCAAGCAGTGCGGCAGCTGCCTGCCGTCCTGCCCGAAGGGGGTGGACATCCCGACGTTGATGCGGACCCACATGTACGCGGCCAACTACGCCAACTTCGACCAGGCGCGCGCGACCTTCGACGAGATCCCTGCCCGGGCGAGCCTCGGCAACTGCACCAGCTGCGCCGAGTGCTCGGCGCGCTGCGCGAACAGGGTCGTCATAGCGGAGCGGATCTCCGACCTGAAGGCGATGTACGCCTGAACGTCACCTGGCGCAGCGGAGGACGTCGGCCACCTGCTTCCGGCCGGCGTCTTCCGTGGACGCCCCGAGCGCGACGGCCACGTGCCGGTCGCGGCGGGCGGCGACGATCGTGCCGTAGAAGCTGTCGTCGGCGGCGAACCCTTCCTCTCCAACCCCACGCAGAGCCCGCGTGCCCTTGGCGCCCCCCACCGCTTCGCGGTAGCGACCCAGCGCCTCGCCCGCCTCGGCGGCCCCGGCCATCGGGATCAGCACCACCTTCGATTCCTTCCCGCCGGCCTTGTACTGCGCCTCGAAGCCGCCGGTGAAGTAACTCTGCGCGAGCACGTCCTTCGGCAGGTACTTCGTGGTGTGAGGCACCTGGTTCTCCTTCGGCAGGCAGGAGAGCTCGGCCGGCTCGGCCCCCGGCGCGGCCACCTTGCCGGCGACCGAGCGCGCGAGCTTCACCAGTTCCTCGTTCAGGGCGTCGTCCTGCTTGAAGGTGGTGATCTTCACGTAGTACGGCCCCGTCCAGAAGTTGACCGACGTGCCGCCCGAGTATCCCTCGTTGCCGACGTCGAGGAAGCGGTAGTCGGGGTAGCGCTCCTCGGAGTACTTGCCGAAGGCGTTGAGCGGATCCTTCATCCGGTAGATCTCGATCACCGCTTCGTGCCCGGCGCCCGGGTGCTTGTAGTCGGCGGTCACCACCTCCTGGACGCCGTAGGCCACGAACCCGTCTGCGGCGCCGTTGATCAGCTCCCACAGGCTGTCGGCGTCGAAGGCCCGCGGCCCCCTCGAAATCGACCAGCCCGGCACCTCGCCGGCCGAGGGCAGCAGGGCGAGCAGCTCCTGCGACGCGGCCCTGCCTCCAGCAGGCACCGCGGACGTCGTGTCGTCCTTCGTGGCCGGTTCGTTTCCACCGCACGAGGCCAAACCAAGGGCAGACAGGATGATGGTCGCCAGCAGAAGTCTCTTCATCTCGCGCTCCGGAACAGGGGCTCTCGATTCGCGGTTGCTCGGGCCTCAAATCGATTGCCAAGGCCCGCGCCATGCGCGACCTCGGCGACGACGAGTGGCCGGAGATGATTCCCTCAGTCCCACCCGTAGGCGCCCATGATGATCAGGAAGAGGTCGGTGTTCTTGATGAAGCCGCGCACGCGCTCGGCGCCAGGCCCCTGCGCCGCCGCCAGCACCTGCTCGCCCGTGTGGCCGTTGTCCATGCGGACGTAGCGCTGGCCGGGCTGCGGGGCCTGCGCCGCGGGCGCGCCGTTCCCGCCGGCCGCGGGCGGCACGGCGTCCTGCACCAGCGGCTCTTCCCGCTTTCCTCCGCGCACCCGGATGTCGAACGAGTGGTCGGCCGTGAAGACGATCAGCGTGTCCTCGGAGGCCCTCGCGGCGGCACGCCGCACGAGCGAGTCCATGGTCAGCGACCGGTTGAGCCCCCTCTCCACATCGTTGGTGTGCATGTCCCATTCGACCATCAGGAAGTAGCCCTTGTGGTTCTGCGAGAGCGCTTCGATGGCGTACTCGAGAACCGGCGCCGGATCGAACTCGGGGTTGTCGGTCAGCGCAACCACGCGGCGCTGGCCGCGGCGCAGCCCGCCCGGGCTGTCCAGCAGCTCGTACCCCCTCTTGCGAAGCGCCGCCTGCATGTCGATCCCGATCGCGTTGGTGGCGTCGAGCACCTTCGTCCGGCCCGCGCCGACCACCAGGTCGGGGCCGTCGCCGAAGCGCGGGCTGGCGAGCTGCGCGAAGATGCGTCCCGCCTCGCTGCGGTCGTTGGCGTGCGCGTAGCAGGCGGCGGGCGTGGCGTCGGCGATCGACATGTTCGTGACCACGCCGGTGGACAGGCCGCGCTGCTCGGCGTGCTCGAGAATCGTCTGCAGCACCTCCCCGTCCACCTCGCCGCGCACCGCCGCGGCCGACTGCGAGATGATGCCGTTGTCGGTCTTCTGCCCCGTCATGATGGCCGACATGCCGGCCGCGGAGTCGGTGACCCAGCCGTCGGCGGGAGAGGTGTCCATCAACGCCAGGTGCGGCATCTGCTGGATGAACAGCCCCTGGGGCTGACGGTGGCCGTGGATGCTCGCCGCGTGCAGCGTCGGGATGCCGCCGGCGTCGCCGATGAACAGGATCACGTTCCTGGCGTGCCTGGGCTGCTGGCACCCCGCCAGCAGGGCGAGGACGACGACGAATGACAGGGCTTTCGGTGTGGTCACGGTGTTGTTCCTCTTCATTCGACCGACAGTGGCTGGACGACCTCCTCTCAGATGGTAAGCCAGGCCGCGGCAGGGGTCGAGGCGGCGGGCACGAGGCGACGGGGCCGGCCGGGGGTCTACCGGCGCCGGGCGACGATCGCGACCGCACAGAGGTGGCGGCGGTTCCGCCGGAACGCGCCGCGAACGGCAGCCATCCGCCGGGGCGCGCCCGGGGTACGGAGGACATTGAACAGGAAGCGCGCCGTCCCGCGAACTCCCTCGTCCTGCAGGAGGCGGCCCGGCTCGAGCAGGCGCATCGGGGCCGTGGAGACGCACTCCACTTCGAAGCCCGCATCCTCGATCCACCGCCTCCACACGGCCGGCGTGCCGATCCGAACGCCGACGTGGATGTGGGCGGAAAGGTCGTGCTCGATGCGCGCGGCCTCGGCCGGATCGATCTCCTCCGGTTGAAGGGCCAGCTCGTGGATCAGGTAGCGGCCGCCGGCGCGCAGAAGCCGGTGTGCTTCGTCCATAATCGCCCGCTTCTTCGAGGCGGGCTGCATGCTGAGCATTGCCTCGCCGATCACGACCGTGGCCGACCCGCCCGGAAGCGGGACGCGGCTCGCGTCGGCCTGGAGGACGCGCGCCCGAAGCGAGCCGTACCCGGCCGCGCGAAGCGCCTTCAGCACGAAGTCGCGGGCGGTCTCGTCGCGTTCCACGCCAACGTACGCCGCGGGACGGTGCGCGACGATCCGCGTGGCCGTCACGCCGAGGCCGGGGGCGAACTCGACGACCTCGTCTGCCGAGGTAATCTCCCCCTGCTCGAGCAGCCAGCGCGTGGTCTCGACCCCGCCGGGCCGCAGCACGCGCTTGCCGAGACGCGCCATCAGCCAGTGCGCGGGCATCTTCCGGACGTCGAGGTGGGCAAAGGCGAGCGTCTGTTCGTCCGAGGCACGCTCGAGGGCCATTGGGACACTTCCTTCCAGGAAAGCCGCGCGGCGGCGGGGTACATCGGTTGGGACGCCAAGGGGAAGCTTATATAGGACCCAAGTTGTCGTCATTGATCCAGATCAACAGGCGGCCGCCCCCCCCACGAGCCGGCTCATCCGGCCCGCCCGTGCACGTCCCTGCCCTTGACCTTCCGCGCCGGCGAAGGGTAACGTCCGGGCCATGCACAATCGCCGACTGCTTCAATCGCTCGCCCTCTGCCTCGCCGCCGTGACCGCCTCGATCGGAACGGCTGCCGCACAGCCGCCGGCCCAGGCGCCGGCCGGTGCGCCCATCATCGGCCGCTGGGACCTGACGGTGCAGGGGCCGAAGGCGACCTACCCGTCCTGGCTCGAGGTGTCGCTCTCGGGGACGCGGACGCTCGTCGGCCGCTTCGTCGGCGGGGGCGGCAGCGCCCGTCCGATCTCGCGCGTCGATTTCAAGGACGGAGCGGTGCACTTCGCCATCCCGCCGCAGTGGGAGAAGGAGACGTCCGATCTCGTGTTCGACGCCACGCTCACCGGCGACACGCTGGAGGGCACGATGGTCACGCCCGCGGGGCAGAAGCACCGCTTCACGGGGCGCCGTGCACCGTCGCTTCGCCGCAGCGCTCCGCCGACGTGGGGTGAGCAGGTGCCGCTCTTCAACGGCACGGACCTGACGGGCTGGACCACCTTCGGCGGGACGAGCCAGTGGGCGGCAGAGAACGGCATCCTCAAGAACGCGAAGAGCGGCGCCAACCTCGTGACGACCGCGAAGTTCACCGACTTCAAGCTGCACGTCGAGGTGAACCTCCCGAAGGGGAGCAACAGCGGCATCTACCTGCGCGGGCGCTACGAGGTGCAGGTCGAGGACAGCACGAACCCCGAGCCCAAGTCGACCGACCTCGGCGGGGTCTACGGCTTCCTCGTCCCCAACGAGAACGCGGGAACGGGGGCCGGCACCTGGCAGACCTTCGACATCACGCTGGTCGGCCGCCGCGTGACGGTGGTGCTCAACGGCAAGACGATCATCTGCGACCAGACGATTCCCGGCATCACGGGCGGGGCACTCGACAGCGACGAAGGCGCGCCCGGCCCCATCTACCTGCAGGGCGATCACGGGGCCGTGCAGTACCGGAACCTGCACATCACGCCGGCAAAGTGAAGGAGACCGCTATGAGGAGCCTCGTCGTGGCGGGAGGCGCGCTGGCCCTGCTGCTCGCCCTGCCGGCGGAGGGTCGTGCGCAGGGTCTCCTGCGCGGGTTGACCGACGCCGCGGTCACCGTGTCGCACGACTGGACCGAGGCCGACGCGCAGTGCGGGATCCGCGAGGCCGACATCAAGCCGCTGGCGGCGAAGGCGGCAGCGGACACGGGGCTGAAGGTGGCAGACGACTCGCCTCACGCCGAGCTGCTGGTCACCTTCGTCACGCTCGAGACCGAGGGCACGTGCGTCTCGCACGTGCGCGTCGCCCTGCGCGGGTGGGCCACGACGACCCTGCTCTACGACGACAAGAAGGAGCCTCGGGCGATGCAGGTCGTGCTGCGGGAGGAGTCGACACTTCTCCTCTCGCCCGCACGCCTGCACGGCGAGCGGTTCCGCGAACGCGTGCGGGGGCTCGCCGAGCGAATCGCCAAGGCGGTCGAGGAGGAGAACCGATAGCGGCCGCGGCTGGACGGCGGCCGCCGTCCAGCCGCCGCTCCGCCACTACTTCTTCAACAGTCTCAGCGCGTTGTCCCGGTAGAGCTTCCGCAGGGTCGCGTCGCTCAGGCCCAGGCCGGAGAGCGCGAACCTGGTGTTGGCCACGTCCCACGCGTAGAAGTGCTCGTCGAGCGTCTCGAAGACGCGGAACGAGTGGCGGTACATCGGCAGGCTGTGGCCCTGGTCGGTGCCGTACACGATCCGGTCCGCGTACTTCTCCATGAACTGCCTGGCGAACCGCGGGATCGCCCCGACGTACGACTCGCGCTGAGAGGTATCGGCGTACAGGTTCGGGTACTTGTCGAGCAGCTTCGCGAGCCGGTCCAGGTCGAACGTCTGGTTCGCGAAGTGGCAGGCGATGAAGGTCACCCGCGGGTGCTTCCTCACCGCGTTCTCCAGCACCTGCAGCATCCCTGCGAGATCCTTGTCGTCGTTCTTGTTGTCGCGCCGCCAGTAGAGGGCCTCGAACAGCAGGTCGTTGCTCGCGTCCATGGGCTCGTACATCCACTGCGGATCCCCCATGTGGACGTTCATCGGCAGCCCGAGGTCGGCGACCTTCTCAAGGATTGGGTCCATGCGGGGGTCGTCGAGGTGCATCGGCTCGACGCCGCGGTAGCCGGTCCCCTTGTCGCTGATCTCGCCGAGGCCCTTGCCGCCTGCCTTCACGCACGCCTCCAGGCCGGCCAGCGTCGAGGCGGGGAAGTTCGAGAAGTCGAACCCGCACCACAGCTCGAAGCGGTCGGGGTGCTTGCCGAAGACCGCAGCCAGCTGGTCGAAGGTCTTGCCGGTGCCGGCGAAGAGAATGGTCTTCTGGACGTTCGTCGCATCCATGTTCTTCAGGATCTCGTCGGCGGCGGCCTGCAGGTCGGTATTCGGCCGGGGGGCGTGCATGTGCATGTCGATCGCCGGGTACTTCGCCTTCAGCACGTCGGTCCTCGGCGTGTTGAAGATCGACTGCGGCCTGTAGTCCTTCAGCAGCAGCGCGTCCTGCAGCCCCGGCTCTCTCATCTGGCGCTGCTGGGCGTCGAGAACGAGGACGGCGGCGGAGCACGCGAGCAACACCAGCACGGGTATCGACAGCAGCTTGTTCATGAGGCGGTCTCCCTTGTCGCGAGAAGCGAGGGCGCGCCAATTGTAAACCCCTCGCTGCGGGGACGGGTGCGGTCCTCGGTTTGGCTGAGACCGAGTGGGCGTTACCTGCCGCCGGTCTGGATCCATACGGGCGCCGCTCAGCTGTGAGGCCGCAAAACCCGGATTCTTCGCGCGAACAGCAACATCTGGCGCTGGCAGCTTGCTTGCAGAGGTTGGGGCGTACGCGCCGCAGGTGCGCCCGACACCCGATGCCAGCGATCACTCCCGGGAGCGGTTGGCGACGAGGCCCGATGCGGCTTGCGAGCCTGGCGGCGGCCCTCTGCGCCCTGCTCGCCTGCGACCAGCTCCGTCCGCCATCGTCTCCGAGCGCCGTCACTCCCACCGCCGGTGAAGTCGCGCTCTCGTGGTCGCCGTACGTGGGCGTCCACAGCAACGGGCGGGCCCTTCGCGCCTACGAGGATGCGCTGTCGGCCATGCTGAGCGCGGGACGGCTGAACGGCGTCCGCATGTCGATACACCGGCAGCAGATGGTGGACCCGGTGATCAAGGCCGTGGGATCGCTCGGCCTCGAGATCCTCGGCCTCGTCGACAACGAGTACCTCTTCGATCCCGACATCGAGGGCGCCATCGACCGCATCTTCGCCGCCTATCCGGAGATCCGGTACTTCCAGATCGGGAACGAGGTCACGACCATCCTGCCGCCGACCGGCCCCACGATCACGATCGAGGAATATGCGGCGGTATTCCAGCGCGTGTACGACCACGTCCAGTCGCGTCACCCGGGCCGGGCGATCCTGCTCACGCAGTCGGCCCTCGGGTCGGGCCTGCGCGGGCCAACCGAGCTGGAGACGCTCACGCGCCTCGCACTCTCGCGGATGGACCCCGACCGCGTCATCGTGGCGGTCAACTCCTACGACCCCGACAACCTCAGTCAGTTCCGCGGACTGCTCGGCGGCGCGCTGCGGTCGTTCCGGGTGTGGGTCACCGAGTCGGGCATGGCGAACCCCGACCAGCAGGTTGCGTTCGTCCGGGACAAGTACCCGCTCCTGCGCCGCTACCTCCGGGCCGAGCGCGTCTACTGGTACGTGATGTGGGGCGGCGACGAGGGCCCCGACACCAACTTCAGCCTCATCAAGTTCCCCACCCGCTATCCCGACTACTGGAAGAGTCCCCTCTTCACCCTGCTGACGGAGGGACGATGACCGGGCGTCGCGTCCGGCTGGCGGGCGCCCTCGCGCTTCTCTGCGTTCTGGCGCCCGCGATCGTTTCGGCGCAGGCCGCGCCCGCCGAGAGCGTGCCGCCGCCGCAGGCCGAGCCGGCCGAAGGCGCCCCGCCCCCGCAGGGGCGCAAGGCCGGCACCTACATCAAGGTGGGGCTCGCCCACTGGCAGGGCGACATCTTCAGCGAGAGCAGCCTGACGCGGTGGAGCGGCGACTTGTTCGGCGCCGACTACGCGCTGACGAGCGCAGGCGTCGAGATCGACACGTACTTGCCGTGGGGCTGGTTCCCGGTCTCGGGATTCACGATCGCCTACCGCAAGGACACGCTGTCCTCGCGCGAGGCGGGCCACATGCTGAGCGGCACGCTGTTCCACGACTTCGACCTGAAGCTGCTCGCGGTCAAGGTGGGCGGCGGGGTCGAGTGGGGTGTTCCGTCGCTGAACTTCGACCAGACCGAGTACGAGTACCTCACTGACGGCACGGTCCGCTACAGGCACACCTACCCGGGCCGGAACGCCGAGATCCCGGTCGGCGCCCGGCCGAACGGGATCACCTACCCGTTCGTGGCGTTGAGCCTCCTTCAGCGGCCGGGCCGCCTGCTGCTCGAGGTCGGCATGCGCGTCAACTACATCCGCTTCCACTTCGACGACTACGAGGTGCGCCCGGGCGGCGAGACGACGCGCGCGTTTGCCGAGAGGCAGGTCAGGGTGCCGTACCTCTTTGCCAACGTCGGGCTGCGGCTGTTCTGAGGAGCCCGCGGCCTCAGCGCGCCATCTTGACGAGCCTGGGCTGGAAGCGGGCGTCTACGGCCCTGGGGTCCGTCAGAGTCCGTGGTAGTATCCCGCCCGATGCCGCAAGGCCTTGCTTCCATCGAACGTCAGGATCTGCGCCCGCTGGCCGTGCTGGTGGCCTTCGGGGTGCTCCTCCGGGTCACCGTTCTGCTCGCGAGTACGGGCATTCTCTGGCCCGATACCGGGTTATTCGTCGGGTCTGCACGATCGCTCCTCACCGACCAGCCCTTCTCCCTCCACGTCTACAAGACACCGCTCTACCCGCTGTTTCTTTCGGTGTTCATGTGGTTCGGCGAGACGCACATCACCGGGCAGGCCATAACCGTGACCCAACAGCTCATGGGGCTCGCCTCCACGCTCGTCTTCTACCTGGTGGCCAGGCAGGTCTTCGGGAGAACGGTCGCCCTGTGGAGCAGCCTGCTCTTCTCGGCTCACACCCTTCAGCTGTTCTACGAGCTCTCGGTGCTCTCCGAGGCCCTGTTCGTCTTCCTGCTGGCCATTCTCATCCATCAGAGCATGAAGGCGATGCGCAATCCGACGTGGGACACGGCGGCCTTCGTCGGCCTGCTGAGCGGGCTCGCCACGCTCGCGCGGCCCGTCGCGCAGGCATTCGTCCTCGTGATCCTGGCAGGGGTGATCCTCGGGAGTGGATGGCGCTCGCAGCTTCGGAGGGCGCTGGCCGCAGGCGTCGTGATGGTGGTCGCCTATTCGGCGGTGGTCACGCCGTGGATGTACGTCAATTTCCGGAGGCTTGGGTACTTTGGCGTGAGCCTCGGCCATGGATTCGGCCTCCTGACGCGCGTCTTCATGATCGACCAGGCGGAGCCGGTCCCGGACACGCGCTATCCAGACGTGAAG
>DAOPQX010000074.1:0-1591 GCA_035348395.1 Vicinamibacterales bacterium
ACGCCTCGTACTGCCGGAGGCCCGGGCCCATCCCGCGCCGGGGAAAGATCCGCACGTGGCAGCCGGCCGCGTCGAGCGTGGGGTCGCTCTCGAGCAAGGCAGCCTGCGCCGCCAGCCGCTCGCGGTGCATCACGTCGTCGGCATCCATGCGCGCGACGAGCGGGGCCCGGCAGTGGCGCAGCCCTTCCTGGAGGGCCGCGACGAGGCCGCGGTGCGGCGTCGACACGACGCGGAAGCGCGCGTCCCGCTGCGCGGCGGCGCAGGCGAGCGCGCCGGTGCCATCGGTCGAGCCGTCGTCCACGAGCACGCACTCCCAACCGGTGAGCGACTGGCGGCCGATGCTGGAGAGGCAGGCCGGCAGCGTGGCGGCGGCGTCGTGCGCCGGGAGCAGGATCGACACGCGCGGCGCCGCGGCCGCCGCGCCACTCACGAGGCCCGGCCCGCGGCCGCCGCCTCGGCCTTCACCTCGGCCCAGGTGACCATCCGCCGGCCCTCCTCGTCGACCAGGCGCAGGCGCAGCGAGTGAAGGCTGCGCCGGATGGTGAGCGGCGGAACCGCCTGGAACGCCGTGATCGTGTCCTGGCACCGCTGCAGGTTGTAGAAGGGAATGCGCGGCTGCACGTGATGGACGTGGTGCAGCCCGATGCTGCCGGTGAACCACTGGAGCACGCGAGGCAGCTTGTAGTACGAGCTGCCCTCGAGCGCCGCCTTCATCGGATCCCACTCCGGCTTCCGCGCCCAGTAGGCGTCCTCGTACTGGTGCTGCACGTAGAACAGCCAGACCCCGATGGTGGCGGCGAGGATGAACGTGGGCAACTGCGTCACCAGGAACACCTTCAGCCCGACGGTGAAGTAGGCCGCCGCCAGCGTCGCGAGGATGCCGGCGTTGGTGAAATGGACACTGAACCGCTCGCGCCGGCCGGCATCGGGCGGCGGCCACCGGTTGCCGATCACGAAGAGCAGCGCCGGCCCGAGACCGAGCATCACGAAGGGGTTGCGGAACACGCGGTAGTACAGGCGCATGAACGGCGACGCCGCCCGGAACTCGGCGACCGTCAGCGTCCAGACGTCGCCACTCCCGCGGCGATCGAGGTCGCCGACCGTCGCGTGGTGCTCGGCGTGCGAACGCTGCCACCGCTCGAACGGCGTCAGCGTCAGCAGGCCGGTGAAGTACCCGACCCAGCGGTTGGCGCGGCGCGAGCGGAAAAACGACCCGTGACAGCAGTCGTGAAAGACGATGAAGGTCCGGACGAGGAACGCCGATGCCGGCAGGGCGAGCGGCAGGGCAATCCACCAGCGCCCGCGGCCCGCGAGGAACATCATCGCGGCGGCGAGGGCGAGGAACGGCACGACGGTCTGCAGCAGCTCGACGGCGGCGCGGCGATCGCTCGGACGGCTGAACGGCTCGACCTGCGAGTAGAGAGGCGACTTGGGGGACACGGGATCCAGTGTAACGGAAGGCGGAGGGAGGGAGGGCGCAGAACCTCGGGCTCAGGCTTCAAGGCTCACGGCTCAAGGGCCTGCCGCGCCGCGGGCCGCACGTTGACGATGACGCGGCGATACGAGGTCAGCGAGGGCGTGCCAGCGTCGG
>DAOPQX010000074.1:1691-12370 GCA_035348395.1 Vicinamibacterales bacterium
CGCACGTTGACGATGACGCGGCGATACGAGGTCAGCGAGGGCGTGCCAGCGTCGGTCACGGCCAGGATCACGTGGGCGATGCCAGATGGGCACGGCGCCTTGATTGGCATCCAGGTGGGGCGGCAGGCCGTCGTGGCCGTGATCGTCGCGCGAGAGGTGTTGGCGTCCGAGATGGACAGGCCTGCCAGCCGCGCGCCCGGGACGAAACCGGCCTCGGGGTAGTGGAACCAGCGATAGCGCAGCTCGTGACCGTCGGGATCGGTCGTCCCCGCGGCGTCGAGCGTGAGCGGCTGCCCCACCTCGACGTCGACCTGCAGCGGCGAGGTTCCCGCCAAATCATTCACGACAACCTTCGGCGCGTGGTTCGCTTCCGAATAAGGCCTGACGGTCCAGCCCATCCGCGCGGCGAAGTCGTGCTGGAACGCCTCGCGCCAGCGCCAGATCGTGGCCTGGTCCGACAGGTACGGGCGGCCGTCGCGGCCGGTGACGAGGTCGCGCGACGTCACGCGCTGGAAGAGATCGCCGCCCATCGTCCAGATTGGGCGAGCCTCGGCCCTGGGCTGCCGGTAGACGTAGCGCCCGCCCCAGCCGCCCCAGCTCGGGTTGCGATAGCTGTTCAGGCCGTTGTCGGTCAGGCCGAGGAACGACGGCGTGTCGCCCTCCATGATGAACGCGAACCGCGGGTACGCCTTCCCCAGCGGGCCGGCGGCCCTGATGTTCCGCTCGAGCCACTCGTTGGTCACGGTGGCCGGGTCGGCGCCGTCGCAGTTCCCGTAATAGTCGTCGCCGCTGATGCCGGTCCAGGTTGCATAGAGGTAGTCGCCGCTGTCGGGACTGCTGGGCTCGACGATGTACAGCAGGTGAGGGAACTCGCGGCGGATCCACGGCCCCGCGTCGTCCTGGTCGGAGATCGAGCGGACGCGCAGCTTCGAGACGAAGGCGTCCACGGCGGCCGGAGGGCGTGTGGCACGCACGTGCAGCAGCGCCTGGGCCAGGGTATTGGCGCCGCCCCAGATCGCGATCCACAACGGCCGGGCGTCGGCGCGATCGCCGGCCCGCACGATCGCCTCGGCGCCGGCCGTCATCTTGCCGGGCCCGACGGCAGCCATGCCGTAGCCTGGCTGTCCCGCGACGACCATCCCCTCGAGCCTGGAGGCCTCGGGCCACCCCTGTGCGTGCAGGAGCAGGTTCGCACGCGCCTCGGCGTACGCGGCAATCACCCGCCGCATGATGCCGGGCTGCACCTTGTCCTTCTGCCAGGTCGAGGTGGTGGCGACCAGGCCCTCGAGCTCCAGCTCGTTCGAGTAGAGCAGCAGCCTGACCAATGACATCTGGTCGTCCGGCTCGTTGCCGATGTCGCTGAGGACGACGAGGCGCGGGCGGCCCTCGAACGCGTCCACGTGGGCCGGGGGAAGCCCCTGCGCGGACGCGTTCACGGATGCTGCGAGAAGAAGGGCGACAGCGTGCGCACGAACCACCATGGTGACCCCCGTCGCGCCAACGCCGCGGCGCAACGGGAGTATAGACGCCGGCGGAACGATCAAGAACCACAAAGGACGCCCCCTCACCCGGCCGTCCCGAGGGACGGCCGCCGAAGACCGTCCGTCAACGAGCCTCTGGGATCTTTGTGATCTTTGTGATCTTTGTGGTTTGATCCCTTCAAGGCATGACCCAACAAACTGAACCGAAGACAGGGCCCGAGCACCGGCGAGACGCGCCGCTCGCGATGAAGGCCGACGAGTTCCGCCGCGTAGGCCACCAGCTGGTGGATACGGTCGCCGCGTTCCTGGAGTCGCTGCCCGGGCGGCCGGTTACGCGCGCCGAATCGCCAGAGGCGATCCGGGCCGCGCTCGACGCCTCGCGCCCGCTGCCCGACGAGGGCAAGGATGCCGGCGCCCTGGTCGACCGGGCGGTGCGCCTGCTCGTCGATCACTCCCTGTTCAACGGGCACCCGCGCTTCTTCGGGTACGTCACGTCGCCACCCGCGCCGATTGGCATCCTGGCCGATCTGCTCGCCGCCGCGATCAACCCGAACGTCGGCGCCTGGCGGCTGGCGCCGATGGCCAGCGAGATCGAGGCGCAGGCGGTGCGTTGGATTGCGGAGCTGGCGGGGTTCCCCGCGCACGGCGGCGGCCTGCTCGTCAGCGGCGGGAACATGGCGAACCTGGTCGGCTTCCTCGCGGCGAGAGCCGCCGTCCCGTCGCACGATGTGCGGCGCACCGGCCTCGCGGGAGGCCCACAGCTTCGCGTTTACGCCTCCGAGGAAACGCACACCTGGATCCACAAGGCAGCCGACCTGTCGGGGCTGGGAACCGACGCCATCGCCTGGATCCGCACGGATGCCCGCCAGCGGATGGACGTCGCCGCGCTCCGGGCGGCGATCGCGCGAGACGTCGGGGCTGGCGCCCGCCCGATGCTGGTCGTGGGGACCGGCGGCTCGGTGAGCACAGGCGCCGTCGATCCGCTCCCCGAGATTGCCGCCGTGTGCAGGGAAGCCGGCGCGTGGTTCCACGTGGACGGCGCCTACGGCGGCTTCGCGGCGCTGGCCGCTGGCGCCCCGCCAGATCTCCGGGGGCTCGCGCTCGCCGACAGCGTGGCGCTCGACCCGCACAAGTGGCTGTACGCCCCGCTCGAGGCCGGCTGCACGCTGGTGCGCCGCCCCGGCGCGCTGCGCGACGCCTTCTCGTACCACGCGCCCTACTACCACTTCGGCCAGGAGGCGACCAACTACCTCGACCTCGGGCCCCAGAACTCGAGGGGCTTCAGGGCCCTCAAGGTGTGGCTCGCCCTCCAGCACGCGGGGCGTTCCGGGTGCCTGAGGATGATCGAGGACGACATGCGTCTCAGCCGGCGCCTCTACGAGCGGGTCGCCGAACACCCAGAGCTCGAGGCCTGCACGCAGGACCTGAGCATCACGACGTTCCGTTTCGTCCCGCACGACCTGCGCAGCCGGGCCAGCGATGGCGAGGTGGCGCCGTACCTCGACACGCTCAACCAGGACGTGCTGGAGCGGGTGCAGAACTCGGGGGAAGCGTTCGTGTCGAACGCGGTGGTGGGGGGCCGCTACCTGCTGCGCGCCTGCATCGTGAACTTCCGCACCGGGGAGGCTGACGTGGACGCGCTGCCGGGGATCGTGGCGCGGCTTGGCCGCGAGGCCGACGCCTCGCTGCGGGCGGCCGGATCATTCCCCTTCCGAACACGGCCGTAAGCCATTACTGTATCGGGCGCATGAGGCCCGACGCCGACACCTCCGCCTACGCGGCCGCGGAAGACCGGTTCAACCGGCGCCGGGCCGCGGTTGGCCTCTTCCTGGGCCCGGCGGTCTTCGCCACGCTGCTCGCGCTCCCGATGGCGGGCCTGCCGCCCTCGGCGCACCGGCTGTCCGCGGTTCTCGGCCTGGTGATCGTCTTCTGGATCACCGAGGCCGTCCCGCTGCCGGTGACGGCCCTCGCCGGCCCGGTGCTCGCCATCCTGCTCCAGGTGGCGCCGGCCCGCGAGGTGTTCGCCCCCTTCGCCGACCCGATCATCTTCCTCTTCATGGGCAGCTTCATGCTGGCCCAGGCGATGTACGTGCACGGACTCGACCGCCGCGTGGCCTTCCAGGCGCTGTCGCTCCGCTGGGTGGGCCGGAGCCCCGTGCGGGTGATCGTGATGTTCGGCGCCGTTTCGACCGTCCTGTCGATGTGGCTCAGCAACACCGCGACCGCGGCCATGCTGTTCCCCATCGCCCTGTCGATCGTCGGCCAGGCGAGTGGGGCCACCGGAGGCTTCGCGCTCGCGCTGATGCTGATCACGGCCTTCGGCGCATCGGTGGGGGGCATGGCCACGCCGGTCGGCACGCCGCCAAATCTCATCGGCCTCGCGCTGCTGGAACGCGCCACCGCCATCCACGTCTCGTTCGCCGGGTGGATGCTGATCGGCGTCCCGCTGTCGGCCCTGATGTTCGCCTTCATGGCGCTGTACTTCCGGCGGGTCTGCCTGCGGGCCGGTGGGCCGGCGCTCGCGGGGGCCGGCCTGGCCGCGGAGGAACTGCGGAAGCTCGGGCCGCTCTCGCGGGGACAGCGTAACGTGCTCGCCGCGTTTGGCCTGACGGTGCTGCTGTGGATCGCGCCCGGGCTCTTCACTCTCGCGGGCGGGCAGGAATGGCTGGCGCGCGCCTTCGCCGCCTCGGTCCCGGAAGCGGTGGCCGCGATGATCGGCGCCCTGCTGCTGTTCGTTCTGCCGGTCGATCGCGGGGCGCGGCGCTTCACGCTCTCGTGGGAGGACGCGGCCGCGATCGACTGGGGGATCATCCTGCTGTTCGGGGGCGGCCTCTCGCTCGGGGGAATGACCTTCTCGACCGGACTGGCCGAGGCGATCGGGCGGGGCGTCCTCGCCTGGACGCCGGCGCACACCACGCTGGTCCTCACCATGGTGTTCACCGGCCTCTCGATCGTGCTCACCGAGACGACGTCGAACACGGCGTCGGCGACGATGGTGGTGCCCGTGGCCATCGCGGTGGCGCAGGCGGCCGGGGCCTCGCCGGTGCAGCCCGCGCTCGGCGCCACCCTCGGCGCGAGCATGGCGTTCATGCTCCCCGTCTCGACGCCGCCCAACGCGATCGTCTACAGCTCTGGGCGCGTGCCCATCACCGCGATGATCCGGCACGGCGCGGTGATCGACCTCGTGGGCTTCGCCGCCGTCGTCGGGCTGGTGATGGCGCTCGGCGATCTCGTCGCGGGGCGGTGATCCACCGGCGAGACGCCGGTGCCACTGTGCCTCACCGGCGAGACGCCGGTGCCACTGTGCCTACGCTTCCTCCACCACTTTCCATCCCAGCTCGTCGGCCAGCGCGTGTACCGGCTCCCTGAGATCGCCGTAGAAGGTGACCCGGTGCCAGCCCCACCGGTCCCACATCGTGAAGAGCTTCTCAAGGTCACCGACCGGCTCGGCGCACAGCTTCGTGCGGCACGCGCGGTCGTCGGGATCGTTGCCCACCGCCCTGGCCTGGTGGAGCAGGATCTCCTTGCGGCTCGACTCGAGTTCGAGCGTCGTCGTCATGTAGCCGGCGGGAAGGATCGAGCGCACCGAGGCGCCCTGCCGGTCTTCGGAGTGCGTGAGAATCTCGAAGGGGTTTGCCGGGCCGCCGGGGCCGAACGCCCGGTTCGAGGCGACGCAGTGGGCGTAGATGATCTGCCTCTTCGACGTGTCGATCACCGGGTCGGAGATGTAGCCCGGGCGGCCCTTGCTGAGCAGCGTGCCCGCGACCATCGTGGCGGTGGAGCGCACGTCGCATTCGCAGGCCCCGATCAGCCCTTCGTTCGCCAGCTCGTGGAAGCCCAGGCACGGGTAGGCGTGGATGTGTCCGCCGTAGAAGCCCCCGAGGCAGTCCACGGTGATGGCCATCGCCTCGCGCCTGGCGAGCAGGCTCTTCATCCCAAGGTACATCGCCGCCGAGGTTTCGAGCGTCTCTCGCGGCACCCCTTCCACCCGAGCGGCGGCTTTCTCCCACCCTCTCGCCACCTCGCGCGACCTGTCGCGGTCGGCCGTCTTCCAGGCATCGTTCAACTCGGAGAAGGGGACGTGCACGACCTCGATCCCAGCCAGCTCGGAGGGGAGGTTGCCTGGCCCGCGCACCGCCAGGATCTTCGACGCCTTCATGCGCCGAACGCACTCGGCGGCAGGTCGAGCCGGTCGTCCCGGCACTCGAACGCCCGCGGCCCCGGGGTCCGCTCCACGCGCGCACGCGTCACCGCGGCCGAGAACGCTGCCGGCGTCCCGCCGCCTGCGACAATCGAGAAACACTTCACCGCCGCCACCAGGTCGTCGATCTTCGAAGAGGCGACGAACCCGACGTTCGGGGCGTGGGCGCGCAGCAGCGCGGAGGTGTAGACGAGGAACCCGCCGCTGCCCCCGAACTGGAAGTCGGCATAGAGAACCGGCTTCCCGGTGGCGGCGAGCGCCTGGACGACGCGGTTCCAGCAGTTCATCTGGTAGACGAGGTAGCCGGCAACCTCGCCGTCCTTGTCCGCATCGGCAATCTTCCGGGCCTGCTCCTCGCCGGTGGCCAGCGTCGGCAGGAACTCGAACTCGGGGCACGCCTTCGCGAGCGCGCCGTTGACAGTCGACATGACCGGCCGGAAGTCGAAGCCCTTGTTCGGCCAGTCGGGGTCGGCCTGGGTCTCGCCGTGCAGGGCGTAGACGGTGCGGATGCGCATCGGTGACCGGGCCCCCTCGAGAGGTGCCGGGGAACCAACGAGGCCGAGCACGCCGGTCGCGGCGGCGCCAGCGGTGGCCAGGAAGGCCCGGCGGCTCACCGCAGCCGGACACCCGTGGCACGAAGGAGGAACGCAGCGGCGGCCTTGTTCGAACTTCTCTGGCATACGGGCACCCTCCCTGCGACGGGCCGGCCAACGGGCGGCCACAAGCCGGTCAAAGGGCGGCCACAAGGGCCGCCCCTACGAGTGTCTCTTCCCCTCGAATTCCCTCAGCAGCCGCAGCACGAGCGGGATGGACCCCAACACGGCGACGAGGTTCGGGACGGCCATCAGGCCGTTCAGCGTGTCGGCGACGCCCCAGACGAGGCGCAGGGAACCGATCGCGCCGAGGAACACGAACACCAGCCACACGAGCCGGTACGGGCGGGCGGCCCGCGCACCGAGCACGTAGGTGATCCCCGTCTCGCCGTAGTAGCTCCACCCGATGATCGTGGAGTAGGCGAACAGCACGAGCGAGATTGTCACGACCAGGCTGCCCCAGGTGCCCGGCAGGCCCACGCTGAAAGCGCGACCGGCCAGCGCCGCCCCCGTCTCGCCGCTCGACCACTGCCCCGTCAGCAGGATGACCAGGCCCGTCATCGTGCACACGAGGATCGTGTCCACGAACACCTCGAAGATCCCGTAGAGCCCCTGGCGCACCGGGTGGTCGGTCTGCGCCGCCGCGTGCACCATCGGCGCGCTGCCAAGGCCCGCCTCGTTCGAGAAGAGCCCGCGCGCAACGCCGTAGCGCAGCGCCATCATCACGGTGCTGCCCGCAAAGCCGCCGGCCGCCGCGGTGCCGGTGAACGCCCCCTCGAACACGAGCGCGAGCGCGTGCGGCAACTCGCCGGCGAAGCGGATCAGCACGACGAGGCCGCCGCCCAGGTACACGATGGCCATGAAGGGGACGAGCAGCGAGGTCACCTCGCCGATGCGCGTGATGCCGCCGAGGATGACGAGCGCCGTCACCAACACCAGCGCCACCCCCGTCACCCACGGCTCGATGCCGAAGCTCGACCTGAGCGAGTCGGCGACCGAGTTGGCCTGCACCATGTTGCCGATGCCGAAGGCCGCCAGCGGCACGAGCACGGCGAAGACGGTCCCCAGCCACGGCAGGCCGAGGCCCTTCCTGAGCACGAACATCGCGCCGCCCCTCATCGTCCCGCCCGCGTCGGGCTCGCGGTAGTGAAGGGCGAGCACGATCTCGCAGAACTTCGTGCACATCCCGAAGAACCCCGACAGCCAGAGCCAGAAGAGGGCTCCCGGGCCGCCCAGGTGGATCGCGGTGGCGACACCTGCGATGTTGCCCACGCCCACGGTCGAGGCCAGCGCGGTGGAGACAGCCTGGAACGGTGTGACGCTTCCCGCCCCCTGGCCCCCCTTCCCCAACTTGCCGAGCACCTCGACGAGCGCGCGGCGCAGCAGGCGCAGCTGCACGGCGCGGGTCAGTACGGTTAGCAGGATGCCCGTGCCGATCAGCAGCACGATCATCGGCATGCCCCACACGTACCCATTCAGCCATTCGTTCCAGGCTTGCAGGCTCATGTCGGCGGAGTATAGACCAAAGGCTCAGGGCTCAGGGCCCTGAGCCTTGAGTCCTGAGCGTTTGAACCCTCAGCCCGTTTAGAATGGGGCCCGGTGCCGCCCGATCTGATCCTCGTCATCGTCGCCGGGTTCTGCGGGGGAGTCGTCGCGCGCATGCTGCGCCAGCCCCTCGTGCTCGGCTACCTGCTCGCCGGCGTGGTGATCGGGCCGCACGTCGGCGTCTTCGCGGTCGACGACCCACGCAACCTCGAGCGGCTGGCCGAGATTGGCGTCACGCTGCTGCTGTTCACGATCGGGCTGGAGCTCTCGATCCGCGAGCTGGCGGCCGTGCGGCGGGTGGCGCTCATTGGGACGCCCATCCAGATCGCCCTCACCATCCTCGTCGGCCGCCTCCTCGGGTCGTGGCTCGGCCTGGGCTGGCGCGAGTCGATCTGGCTGGGCGCCCTGATCGCCCTCTCCAGCACGCTGGTGGTCCTCAAGACGCTCCAGGCGCAGGGGCGGATCGGGACGCTGTCGAGCAAGGTGATGCTCGGCATGATGATGGCGCAGGACCTGGCGTTCATCCCGCTGATGATCGTGCTTCCCCGCCTGAGCACCGGCGGGCTGGGCGTCGAGGAAGTGCTCATCGCGCTGGGGCGCGCCGGGCTGTTCCTGGCGCTGATGTTCCTGGTCGGCATCCCGCTCATCCCGCGGCTCGTCGAGCGCGTCGCCCGGTCGGGCTCGCGCGAGCTGTTCCTGCTCGTCACGATGGGGCTCGCGCTCGGCGTGGGCTACCTGACGCACTGGTTCGCCGTCTCCGAGGCTGTCGGTGCGTTCGTCGCGGGCGTGGTGCTGAGCGAGTCCGATTACAGCCACCAGGCGCTGAGCGACATCATCCCGCTGCGCGACGTGTTCAGCCTGCTGTTCTTCGCCTCGGTCGGCATGCTGCTCGACCCGATGCACATGGTCACTCACTGGCCCCAGGTGACGGCGGTGGTCCTGGCGGTGGTCGCGGCGAAGGGCGGAATCTTCTGGGCGGTCACCCGGGCGTTCGGCTACCGCAACGTCGTGCCGCTGGCCAGCGCGCTCGCGATGTTCCAGGTGGGCGAGTTCTCCTTCGTGCTGGCGCGGACCGGCCTCTCCTCTGGCGCGATCACGCCCGATCTCTACACCCTGGTTCTCAACACGGCCGTGATCACCATGGTGCTCACGCCGCTGCTCTCGGGGCTGACCTCACCGATCTACGCCGCGATGGGCCGGCGCAGGGGCGCCGAGCCGGTGCAGACGATGAACGTGCGCGACACGGCGCTGGCCGATCACGTCATCGTGGCCGGTGCGGGCCGCGTGGGGATGCGCATCGCCGGCGTGCTCAGGCAGATGGGCCTTCCCTTCGTCCTGATCGAGCTGGACCACCGCCGCATCGACCAGGCACGCGAGCGCGGCCACCCGATCGTGTTCGGCGACGCGGCACAGCCCGAGGTGCTTCGCGGCGCCGGCGTCCAGCGCGCGCGGCTGCTGCTTGTGACGACGCCGGTTTTCGAGGTGAGCGGCCAGGTGGTGCACCGGGCCCGGGCGCTCAACCCGCAAATCGACGTGGTCGTGCGGGCCGAGGGGACGGCGGCCATGTCGGCGCTGCACCAGATGGGTGTCGCCGAGGTGGTGCAGCCCGAGCTCGAGGCGAGCCTCGAGATGACGCGCCAGGCGCTGCTGCACCTGAGGGTGCCGTCGCTCGACATCATCCACCTGACCGACCGCCTGCGCGCCGAGCAGTACGGACCCGTGTACGAGCGGCACGCCGGCGAGTACGAGCTTCTGGCCCGGGTGGGGGCCGCCGCCCGACAGCTCGACCTCCGGTGGGTGCGCGTGGAGGAGGGCAGCCGCCTTGCCGGGGCCTCGATCGGCGGGCTGGCCGTCCGCCCTTCGATGGGGGTTACGATCGTCGGCGTGGTGGGCGCCGCCGGTTTCACGAACGGGCCGGGCCCGGAGCACGTCTTTCAGCCGGGCGCTTCCGTGGAGCGCTGAGCCGCGATGCCGATGTACGCCGACGTGACCGTGCCGACCGCCTTCCTGGTCATCGCGATCCTGGCGATCCTCGTGCAGTCGCTGCTGCTGTTCCTGGCGCTGTTCGGGCCGGGCCTCCGCTACCGCACCCGCCACACGGAGCTGCAGGACATGGACCCCGCCGAGTTCCTGCGGACCCTGGCCGCGGTGACCGACGCCCACCCGAACTACCACACCGAGCTCGACGTCTTCACCAACGGCGAGCAGTTCTACGAAGCCGAGCTGGCCGAAATTGCGCGGGCAAGGCGGACGATCAACATCGAGGCCTACATCTTCCGGCCGGGCGAGGTGGCCCGCCAATTCGTGGCCGCGCTCGCCGAGCGCGCCCGCGCCGGCGTGGAGGTGCGCATCGTCCTCGACGGCATCGGGTCGTTCCGGACGACAGCCAGAGACTTCGCCCCCGTGCTGACGGCCGGAGGGAAGCTGTCCTTCTACCACCCGCTGCGCCTGACGACGATCCCGCGCTACAACAACCGGACGCACCGCGAGCTCGTCATCGTTGACGGCGAGACGGCTTTCGTGGGCGGCGCGGGCTTTGCCGACAACTGGCTGCTGTCGAGGCCCGGGCACCCCCGCTGGCGCGACACGATGATCAGGGTGCGCGGCCGCGCGGTGACCAGCCTGCAGGGAACCTTCGTCGAAAACTGGCTCGAGGCGAGCGGCGAGATGATCGCCGGCGATGCCCACTTCCCCGACTGCGACCCCGCGGGAGGGAGCCCCACCATCGTGGTGAACAGCACGCCGTCGGCCGGCGGATCCACACGCGCCCGCATGCTGTTCCAGATGCTGCTCGCCTCGGCGCGGGAGAGCATCCACCTCACCACGCCGTACTTCCTGCCCGATGCCAGCCTCGCCGAC
>DAOPQX010000075.1:0-12244 GCA_035348395.1 Vicinamibacterales bacterium
CCTGCACCTGCACACCACCGCCTCGGATGGCCGCTGCCCGCCGCGGGAGATCGCGGCCGTGGCCCGGCGGGCCGGTCTGGGCGTCATCGCCGTGACGGATCACGACACGGTGGCCGGTCTTCGCGAGGCCGCCGAAGGCACCCGGTCGCAGGGTATCCGCCTGGTGAGCGGCATCGAGATCACTGCCGTCCAGGAGGACGCCGACGTCCACGTCCTCGGCTACTTCTTCGACCCCGAGGCCCGCGATCTCGGGCTGTTCCTCGCGTCGCAGCGTGGCGACCGGTTGCGCCGGCTGCGCGCGATGGCCGCGAAGCTCGCAGCACTCGGCATGCCGCTCGACGTCGACCGCATCCTCGACGCCGCCGGCGGCGCAAGCAGCGGCCGGGCCGTCGGGCGGCCGATGCTGGCGAGAGCGCTGGTGGACGCCGGGTATCTCGAGAGCCGCCGCCTCGCGTTCGACCTCTACCTGGCCGAGGGGCAGCCCGCCTGGGTGCCGCGCCGGGCTCCCTCGCCGGCCGAGGTCGTCGAGGTCATCCACCAGGCGGGCGGACTGGCGTCGCTCGCGCACCCCGGCCTGCTCGGGCGGGACGAGTGGATCCCTCCCCTGGCCTCCTCGGGCCTCGACGCGCTCGAGGTCTACTACAGCGACCACTCGCCGGAGCTGACCATCCACTATCGCGAGCTGGCGTCTCGGTTGAAGCTTGGCATGACCGGCGGGTCCGACTATCACGGCGACCCGGCGCACGGCTCCGAGCGCCCCGGCGGCTGCGTGCTGCCGCCAGAGGCGTTCGAAGGGCTCGAGGCGCTGCGGTCGCACAGGGACGGGACGCAATGACGATCACCTTTGCCCCCGAGGCTCGCGAAGCGGTGCGGGCCTGGCTTGCACGCGACCCCTCGAAGCCGGCGTTGCGGCTGTTCTTCGCCGGCGGCTGCGGCGCCCTCGGCTACCAGCTCACCCCCGCGGCCCTCGAACCCCGGCCCGGCGAGCAGGCGATCGAGGTGGACGGGGTCACGCTGTACGCCGACTTCAAGTCGTCCACCGATCTCGACGGCGCCCGCATCGAGCTCGGCGAGTCGCCCGACGACATCGTCCTGGTCCACGACTCCTGCGTCGTCGGCGGGATGTGCTGAGAGCAGCGGACAGCTGACCGCGGATTGGGATTGGGATTGAACGTCCTCGAGCTGCGCGGCATCGTGAAGGCCCACGGCGGGCTGCGGCCGTTCCGGCTGCGCCGGCTCGCGGTGGCGCGCGGCGAGGTGGTGGTGATCGAGGGCCCCGACGCGGCGCAGGCTGCCGTCCTGGTGGATCTGCTGACCGGCACCACGCTGCCGGATCAGGGAGAGGTGCTCGTCGACGGGCGCAACACGCGGACGATCGAGAGCCAGGACGAGTGGCTGGCGTTCCTCGAGCGGTTCGGCCTTTCCGGCGAGCGGGTCGTCCTGCTGCCCGAGCTCACCCTCGTTCAGAACCTCGCGATTCCGCTGACGCTCTCCGTCGAGCCGATTCCCACGTCAATTCGCCCCCGCGTGGACGCCCTGGCCGAGGAGGCTGGCCTGCCCGCGGGCCGGCTCGAGACGGCCGTGGCTCGCGCCGGCCCGGCGGAGCGGGCGCGCGTCCGCCTCGGCCGCGCGATCGCGCACGATCCGGCGGTGCTGCTGCTCGAGCACCCGACGGCTGGAATGAGCGAGGCGGAGGCGAGCTCGTTCGGCGCCGATCTCCGTGCGATGGCGTCGAGGCGCGGACTGACGGTGGTTGCCGCCAGCGCGGACCGGAGGTTCAGCGGCGCCGCCGCGACGCGCGCCCTCGCCTGGACGGCGGCAACCGGCGAGCTGATCCGTTCGGGCGGGTCCCTGCGCCGCCTGTTCGGGTTTTGAATCGAGAGGCTACACTGCTGCCGTATGCTTCGCAGGGATCTCGTCAGGAACGCGTCACCAACCGTGTCAAAAGCCATGCACTTGAGCCGAATCGTCCCGTCCCGCTGTGGAACACCTTTTGATAATCCCCCCTGTCAGCCCTCACCACCGGAGGGCGTCGACGGAGGGAAACGCGGATGCCGACCGGAACGATCAAGCGACTCGTCAGGGACCGGGGATTCGGGTTCATTCGGGACGACGGCGGTCAGGAGTGGTTCTTCCACCGCAGCGCGGTGGCGCAGGGAGCATTCGACCAGCTCAACGAGGGCCAGCGCGTCGACTTCGACGAGGAGCCGTCGAACAAGGGGCCTCGGGCGAACAACATCCGGATCGAAGCGTAGGACGGGCGCGGCGTCGTGACGGGGCCGGGCTGCCATCGCCTGGTGCTGTTCGACATCGACGGCACGCTGATCAGGACCGGAGGGGCGGGCAGCCGCGCGCTGAACCGCGCGTTCGAGGAGTGGGCAGGGATCCCCGATGGCCTGGACGGGATCCCGGTCCCCGGGCGCACCGATACCATCATCCTCGCCGACTTGCTCCGCCGGCACGGCCTTGGAGCGAGCCAGTCGGCGCTCGGCACTCTCCAGGACATCTACTTCCGCCGCCTGGCCGAGGAGTTGGCTGGGCTGCCGGCCGGCGTGGGGCCGCTTCCTGGCGTCGTCGCGCTGCTCGACGCCCTCGAGGCGGAGCCGCGCCTTGCGACGGGGCTGCTCACCGGCAACCACACCACGGGCGCCAGGCTGAAGCTCGAGCGGTACGGGCTCTGGCACTACTTCCGGTTCGGGGCGTTCGGCGAGGACGCGGCCGACAGGAACGACCTCGTGCCGGTGGCGCTGGAGCGGGCTGCCGCGGTGGGGCTGAGGGCCGCCTCGGCCGCCGAGGCGGTTGTCGTCGGCGACACGGCGCTCGACGTGGCGTGCGGGCAGGCCCACGGCGCGCGCCCGATCGGCGTGGCGACGGGCGGGTTCAGCGAGGACGTGTTAGAAGAAGCGGGCGCCGATCTCGTGCTGCCGGATCTCTCCGACACGGCGAGAATCCTGGAGTGGCTGACTGGGCCGAGTCGAATGGCGGAAGCGCCTGGGAGTCGAACCCAGCCCCCCCGCAGAGCGGGGAGCGACCGGTTTTGAAGACCGGGAGGGCCACCGGGCCCCGTTCGCTTCCGGCCTCATCTTCGCACACTTCGGACCTGAACCGGTGAGGCGTCGAGCAGAGCGTGACCGACGCGCCGACACGCGGCACGTGAACGGGCACACGTCACTCGTGGACGGCGCGCCACGCTTTCCTTGTTGGGGAAGTGCGGGGTGTGAAACGCCGCCGGTGCCGCCGCCGCCGGCCGGGGTGAACGGGAGCCCGGCTCCCGGTGCGACGGGAGCCGGGGGACGAGGTCGCGAGCGACGCTATCCTTCGATCAGCCGCACTTCTCCGGCCCGCGGACCCTTCGCCGACTCCTCGGGCGTGAACTCCACGCGCTGGCCCTCGCGCAGCAGCTCGAACACGGCGCCGCGAACGGAACTGCGGTGGAAGAAGTGCTCGATGCCCCCTTCATCCCTGATGAAGCCAAACCCCTTGTCGATCAACAGACGAGCGATGGTCCCGGTCGGCATACCCTGTCCTCCGATGAACGCACCCCCAAGAACATCCCAGGGGCCACAGGCAGCTGTGACGGCGCCACGCGCGCCTCACAGTCACAAATGCCGCCGACCTGAACCTACGACACCGACTGCCCGGGGTCGGCGGCCCGAATCCCGGGTACGAGGTAGAACAACGCGACAACAAGACAACGGGTCTGGGCCCAGCTCGGGATCAGCAACCCCCGCTGATTACGGCGGGATTATCACGATGAGCTGGAAACGGCCCAAGTTTAGCAGGTCCGGGTCGGAAGTCAAGCGGGGAGTGGAGGTTACGTCTTGGGGCCTCCGGGCGCCTTATCGGGGGCGGCCCCGGGCGGGTTCGGGTAGGTGGACCAGAAGTGCCGGCCGCAGCGAGGGCAGACCCAGTACTGGTCGGGCTTCCAGGGGCCGCCCGGCGCCGGGTCCTTCATCTCCATTGGGGTGCCGCAGCGCTGACAGTTGATGCGGAGCTGCTCGGCCATGCCCTTCGATTCTACAATACGCCCGATGGTGGGCGGGATCATCCTCGCGGCGGGGGCCTCGTCGCGCATGGGGCGCGCGAAGGCGCTTCTGCCGTCCGGCGACGGTCGGACCTTTCTCGAGTGCCTGGCCTCGGGCTTCTCCGAGGCCGGCCTCGATCCCCTTCTCGTGGTGGCCGGGTCGCACGCCGACGAGATCGCGGCCCTCGTCCGGGCGAAGTCGCTGCCGCTCCACCTTGTCGTCAACCCGCGGCCCGAGCGGGGGCAGCTCTCGTCCCTTGTCGCCGGGCTCGATGCCCTGGCCGGCCGCGCGATCGACGCGGTGCTCGTCACGCCGGTGGACCACCCCCTCGTTTCCCCCGCGACCGTACGCCGCGTCGTGGATGCCTGGCGGGAATCTGGCGCGCTGGTCGTACGGCCTGAGCGCAGCGGGCGCCACGGGCACCCCGTGGTGTTTGCCGCCGCGCTTTTCGACGAACTGCGCCACGCGGATCTTTCCGTCGGCGCCCGGGCGGTCATCGCTCGTCACTCCGCAGAGGTGCTCGACGTTCCCGTTGGCGAACCGGGCGCGTTCGAGGACATCGACACGCCGGACGATTACCGCCGCCTGGTCGGCCAGGCGCTGCCCCCGCGCTAGAGAGGTCCGGGGATACCTCCCTCGCGTTCTTCAGCGGCCTGCTGTTAGAACAGCCGGAAGATCGCCGCGGTGAGGAGGGTGGGGCCGATCGCCCCCGCCAACAGGCCGAGCGGCGACACGGCGCCGCCGAAGAACCGGCGCAGCAGGGCCTGTCCCGCGGGGTTCGGAGCGTTCGCGATCACTGTCAGGCCTCCGCCCACCACGGCCCCCTGCACGACCGCCAGCCTCAGTTCTTCGCCGAGGTTCGGGACGAGCGTTGCGAGGTACGTGATCAGGGCGTTGTCGTTGAACGCGGTCAGCACCATGCTGCCGGCGAACAGCGGAAAGGCGGTCAGGCTTCCGAGCACCGGTGCGATCCACCATCCCTGCAGGCCGCCGTGGATGACGAGGCCGCCGAGGAAGAACCCGACGAGCAGCGGCGTGCGCAGCTCGAGCCGCTGCTGGTACATCGGCGTCGCCAGGGCGAACCCCACGAAGAAGAGGAACCCGCCAATGAACAGCGCGGGGTAGTGCGCGGTCAAGACCGTCCACCCGATGAAGCCGAGGTGTACGACGGTGACCCAGGCCGGCACCGGCAGGAGCGCCTCGCCGGGAGCGGCCGCGTCGTCGGGCTGCTCGACCTCGTCGGGCGACGGGCTCGAGGCCAGCCTCGACAGCTCCTTCCGGAACAGCAGGTAGCAGGCGAGCGTCGAGACGGCGATCGCGAGCGCCGCGCGCCACCCGAAGTGCAGCAGCATGTAGGGGGTGTCCCACGAGAAGGGCCGGGCGACCATCAGCACGGGCGGCGCGGCGAAGTGGGTGAGGGTGCCGCCGATCGACACGTTGACGAACAGCAGCCCGAGCGTCGCGTACTTCAAGGCGGCGCTCGGCTCCCGATCGTAGAACTGACGCCCGAGCAGCAGCGCGCAGATCGTCATCGCCGCCGGCTCGGTGATGAACGAGCCGAGCAGCGGACCGATCGTGAGGATGCTGACCCACCACGCGGCGGGCGTGCCGCCGCCCGCGTCCGCCAGCCGCCGCAGCGCACCTTCCGCGAAGACGACCACCGGCCGCGTCGAGGCGAGCGCCATGATGACGACGACGAAGAGGGGCTCGGTGTAGTTGACCGTGCCGTTGAAGTAGCCCTTCGCGGTTTCCCACCCCATCGAGAGCGCGATGGCGGCGAACAGCACCACGGCCCACAGGCCGAACACCACCTCGACCTCGCCCACGAAGTGCAGCAGCTCGGCGAGCACGCTGGGCCGCGGGCGCTCGCCGCGGGCGCGGGCGCGCTCGTCGTGGCGGTGCTGCACCTGGTGCGAGAGGCGCGCGAAGCGCCCGGCGGCGAAGGTGTGCACGATGGCCAGCAGGAAGATCGCCGTCGCGACCGCGTTGAACGGATCGGTCTCGACCCGCGAGGCCAGCGTGGACAGCAGCGACGAGGGGTCGGGCGGCGGCGGGTAGCTGTCGAGCGGGCGGGGAAACGAGCCTGGCACGGGAGCGATGCTCATCCGTACACGTTACCGGACCCGGGCCTTCGCGGGCAATCGGAGCCGCTCACCGACCGCCTCACCGGAGATACGACTGCATCGCCGCCCAGCCCGCCAGAACCGGGACGTCGCCGGCGCTGCGCACGCCCCACTGCGTGCTCGACCAGGTGCTGTAACCGGTTGCCGACCAGAGGAAGTACCAGGTGCCTGGGCCGGGCCGCCACACAGCCAGGTCGGCGCGCCCGTCGCCGTCGTAGTCCGCCGGCACTGGCACATCGTCCAGCGAGCCGAGGCCCCACCGCACGTGCACTTGCGCGTCGGCGGAGTAGCCGTCGGCCGACTGCAGGATCCACCAGGTGCCGGTGCCCGGCCGCCACACGGCCAGGTCGGCGCGCCCGTCGCCATCGTAGTCGGCAGGCACGGGCACGTCGAGGAGGCGGCCGCTGCCCCACGCGACGGCCAGGCGATCCTCGGTCCGGAATCCCGATGTCGAGGTGAGGATCCACCAGGTGCCGGTTCCGGGCCGCCACACGGCCAGGTCGGCGCGCCCGTCGCCGTCGTAATCGGCCGGCACCGGCTGGTCGGTCGCGGCTCCCCAGCGGACCACGAGCGCGGACGACCGCTGGTAGCCGCCGCTCGAGCGGAGGATGAACCACGTTCCCGTCGCGGGCCGCCACACGGCCAGGTCGGCGCGCCCGTCGCCGTCGTAGTCGGCCGGCAACGGGACGTCCCTCGAGTTGCCGCTTCCCCATTGGACCTGCATCTGGGGGGAACCCGCGGACCGCAGGATGAACCAGGTTCCCGAAGACGGCCTCCACACGGCCGCGTCCAGGACGCCGTCGCCGTCGTAGTCCGCATGCACCGGCACGTCGGACGCGGCTCCGAAGCGGATGCTGTCGGCGCGGCCCTGGATATACCAGCGGCCATTGGAGCGGCGGAAGACCGTGGGCCGGGAGCGCCGCGCGTCGGCGGCCGCGCCAAGGGTCGTAAACGACCAGGCGCCCGAGTCGCGAACGAGCGAGGGATCGCGCCCGGTGGCGTTCGTCCTCGCGACGACCTTCCAGAACAGCGTCTGTCCCGGTGAGAGCGCGGCCGGCGGCGCCCAGGAGTAGGTGGCCGGGGGGTCGTTGACCATCTGCGCGGCGACGCGAGCGACCGGCGACAGCGCGGCGGGCGACGGTCCGAGGTACACGTCGTAGCTCGTCGCGAAGGGGGCCGCGCGCCACGAGAGGGCGGTGGCCTCCACGACCCCCGAGGCGCCGGCCTGCGGGGCGGCGAGGCGCGGCTGGTCGGGCGGGCCGGGCACGAACGGCTCGAACGCCTCGGCGTCGTTCCACATCTGGTCGAAGCGTGCGGCCATCGCCTGGTGCGCGGCCGGCTTGGTTGCGGCCGGCACGAAGTAGTTGTGGTCGCGTTGCCAGTTCGTCGCGACGTTCGACGAGGCGTTGGTGGCGTAGCGGGACGTGACCAGCATCTTCATGTGCGTCAGGCCCGCGTGCCGGCGCTGCCTGATCCGCACGCCGGCGGCCCACAGGCGATCGAGGTTGGCGTGGGTGAGCCAGAACTCGGGCCAGCGCCGGTTGAGGTACTCGGCCGGCTCGACGATGAGCCGGACGGGTACGCCGGAGCGCGCTTTTTCGACGAGCGCGCGCGTCACCGTCTCGGAGGTGAGCCGGTAGACGACGAAGCGCACCAGGCGTTCCTCGTTTGCGATCTCGCGGGCGAGCCGGTTGTTGAACGACGCGCCCTGCCCCCAGACGAGGCCGGCCGGCATCGGCCGGTCGGGCTCGAGGCGGGCCGTGTTGACGAGCATCGGCGCCGGCGCCGGGTACAGGCTCCGGTAGCTCGAGCACGCGGACTCGAGGCCGCAGGCCTCGTCCCAGTTCAAGAGGTACGGCGGGGCCGTGCCGCGGCTCTCCGGTTCCGGGGTCGTGTCGTTCCACATGGCGTCGAACTTCGTCAGGAAGGCGCCGACCAGCGACGGATCGGTCGTGAAGAGCACCGTCTCGTCCGAGTAGTTGTCCTCAGACGCCGGCGCGAGCTGGTTCGGCGTGTAGTTGGCCGACCCGAACGACACCAGGCGCTGCCCCTTGAAGATCGCCGCCTTCCAGTGCGCGATCTCCGGGAACGAGCGGGGATGGGTGCGCACGCGGATCGGGACGCCCTGACTGGCGAGCCAGTAGAACTCGTTCCTCGTGAGCGGGTCGGTCTCGAAGAGCGCGACCCGGTCGCCGATCAAGCGAACCTGGACGCCGCGCCGGAACGCGTCCCTCAGGGCGGTCGACACCATCCGCTCGGTGAGGAGCCACGCGGCCATGTCGATCCTCACCGTCTCGGCGCGGATGGCCGCCACGAGCACGCTCCTCACGTTTTGGACGGCGGGAAAGTAGATGCGATCGGTGGTTTGAGCTGACGAGGACGCCGCGAAGGACGATGCGAGGGTGGCGAACGAGACGAAGGCGGCAACGCAGCGCATCGGTGCTGCAGGCTGTTCCATGTCACTCCCGTGCGGCCGCGCGGACGGGCTTCGGCGCCCCGTTTTGAGCGGCAGAGTCGGTTAGGCGATCCGACGCACGAAGCAGCAACACGTGTGCCGCTCCTCGGCCGTATCGACCTAGAATCACCTTGTGCAGGTCGAACGGCTGTCGGTGTTCGACATCCAGCGGTGTACCTCTTGCACGTCTCGCCTCGCTTCGGCTCGGCAGGATGCGGCGGGCCGTCCCCAGTGCAACACTCACCAGGCTTCGAGGAGGACAAAGCGATGCCACGCAAGACCGCCCACGATTTCGACCAGGAACTGCTGATTCTCTTCGACGCGTACGTGCACGGCCTGATCGACCGGCGCGCGTTCCTGGACAAGGCCGGCAAGTTCGCCGTGGGGGGCATGACCGCGGCGATGCTGCTCGACCAGCTCAGCCCGAAGTTCCTCGAGGCGCAGGTGATCAAGCCCGACGATCCTCGCATCAAGGCGCAGCACGTCGAGTACGAGTCGCCGAAGGGTTCCGGCAAGATGCGAGGGTACCTGGCACAGCCGGCCAAGCCCGCCGGCCGGCTGCCGGGCGTCCTCGTGATCCACGAGAACCGCGGGCTGAACCCGCACATCGAGGACGTCGCGCGCCGCCTGGCGCTGGAGAACTTCGTCGCGTTCGCGCCCGACGCGCTCTTCCCGCTCGGCGGCTACCCGGGCGACGAGGACAAGGCCCGCGAGCTGTTCCAGAAGCTCGACCAGTCGAAGACGCGCGAGGACTTCATCGCCGCCTTCGAGTGGCTGAAGGCCCGCCCCGAAACCAACGGCAGGGTTGGCGCCGTCGGCTTCTGCTACGGCGGGGGGATGGTGAACTTCCTGGCGACCCGCCTGCCCGACCTCGCGGCCGGCGTGCCCTTCTACGGCAGCTCCCCCAACGTCGAGGACGTGCCGAAGATCAAGGCGCCGCTCCTGGTGCAGTCGGCGGAGGTCGACGAGCGGATCAACGCCAGCTGGCCGGCGTTCGAGGCGGCGCTCAAGGCGGCCAACGTGCGCTACGAGCGGTTCCTCTATCCCGGCACCCAGCACGGCTTCAACAACGACACGACGCCGCGGTACGACGCGGCCGCGGCGAAGCTGGCCTGGGAGCGGACGCTCGCCCACTTGAACAAGTACGTGCGGTAACGAGCCGCGGCCCGCCATTCCCCTTGACGGTCGAAAGGAGTGGAAGCACGCCGCTAAGCGAAGCGAGTTGGCGAGCGCGAAACAGCGCAGGAGCTAGCGTCGGTGATGCGTTGGCCGGCAGCGGCGCGGCAGGTCGGTTTGGTGGATCAGATCTTCACCAGTTGGAACCCATTGACGGGCTGGATGCGACTCTTCGGGCGCTGCGAAGCGCGGAGCGGCATCGCCGCCTTCGACCGGCTCGTCGAGCAGGTGATGGGTGAACAACCCTATCGCTCGGCCCGACGGGTCTGTTGGATCACCGACAACGGCTCGGCCCATCGCGGCGCGAAAGGGGACCGCCGGCTTCAGACGCGCTGGCCCAACGTGATCCCCATTCACACGCCCTGTCATGCCAGTTGGCTCAACCTCATTCCGCGACGAGGATTCCCGACGGGTGGCAACAACGGCCAGCTCGGCACCGGGAGAGGTTGGTAGATTTTGCGGGCTCGGGCGGACCGATTGGGTCGGCTGTCCGTCCTTCGCGTGGTGCCAGCGCGCTTGGCTCGCCATCCGAAGCTCGTTCTGTGGCAGGGACACGCCCACCTTCGCGCTTCGCGCTATGGTGGGCATCCTTCGCGTGCATTCATGAGCGAAGGATGGTGGACCTGAGGGGAGTCGAACCCCTGACCTCCTGAATGCCATTCAGGCGCGCTCCCAACTGCGCTACAGGCCCACCCGAGGGAACTTCTAATCCTACCCTACCGCGACCATCCCGTCAAAGGCTCCGCTAGCGCGCCTGCTCTCACTGACGGCCTGGAGCGGCCCATGCTCCGCTTCTTGCATGGCCCGGCCGACCCGCCAACTCGAGGAGGAGGACTCGCGTCCGCCAAGCGTTCGCCCCGCTCACGGCTCCGGCGGGGCAGGCCCGCATCACTCTCACCACCCGCCTTCGCCAAACGCTCGCTTCGCTCACGGCTCCGGCGGGGCAGGCCCCGAGCACCCTGACCACCACGACCACGACAAGCATGCCGGCCACAGCGTCGACATGTTCCGCCGCCGCTTCTGGCTCGCCCTCGCGCTGACGGTGCCGACCCTCGTCTGGGGCCACATGCTGCCGCGCGCGCTCGGCTACACGCCGCCGGCCGTGCCAGGGGCGAACGCGATCGCGCCGCTGTTCGGCACGGCCGTCTTCCTGGTTGGGGGCTTCGTCTTCATCCGCGGCGCGCTGGGGGAGCTTCGCGCGCGCCAGCCGGGCATGATGACGCTCGTGGCGCTCGCCATCACCGTCGCGTTCGGGTTCAGCGTCGCCGTCACCCTGGGCTTCCGCGGCATGCCGCTCTGGGAGGAGCTGGCGACGCTGGTGACGATCATGCTGCTCGGCCACTGGATCGAGATGCGCTCGATCGCCAGGGCGAGCGGCGCGCTCAACGAGCTGGCGAAGCTGCTTCCCGATGTCGCCACCCGCGTCGCCGGCGACCGCCTCGAAGAGGTTCCCATCGCGCAGCTCCGCGAGGGCGACCTCGTCCTCGTGCGGCCGGGCCAGGCCGTCCCGGCCGACGGCGTCGTGCGCGAGGGCGAGACGAGCGTGAACGAGGCGATGGTGACCGGCGAGTCGAACCCGGTGCCGAAGGGGCCCGGTGCGCGCGTGATCGGCGGTACGGTGAACGGGTCCGGCGCCGTGCGCGTCGAGGTCACCGGCACCGGCGATCGGACCGCCCTGGCCGGCATCGCGCGCCTCGTCGGGCAGGCGCAGTCGTCGCGCTCGCGTGCCCAGGCGCTTGCCGACCGCGCCGCATTCGGCCTGACCGTCGTGGCCCTCGCCGCCGGCCTGGTCACGCTCGCGGCCTGGATCGCCATCGGCGACGACATCGGTTACGCAGTCGAGCGGCTCGTCGCGGTGCTGGTCATCGCCTGCCCCCACGCGCTGGGCCTCGCCATCCCCCTCGTCGTGGCGATCTCCACCTCGCTCGGCGCCGCGTCCGGGCTGCTGGTGCGCGACCGCCGCGGCCTCGAGGAGGCGCGCCGGCTCCAGGTCGTCGTCTTCGACAAGACGGGCACGCTCACCCGGGGTGAGTTCGGGGTCGTGGATGTCGCCGCAGCCTCCGGCCTGGATCCGCGCGAGGTACTGCGCCTCGCCGCCGCCCTCGAGCACGACTCGGAGCACCCGATCGCGCGCGGCATCGTCCGCAGCGCCGAAGAGCAGGGGCTGGCGGCTGTCCCGCCGCAGGCCTTCGAGGCGCTCCCCGGTAAGGGAGCGTCGGCGCGCGTGGAGGGCCGAACCCTCTTCGCCGGCGGTCCGGCCCTGCTCGCCCACCTCGGCCTCGCGGTGGAAGGCTCCCTGCTCGAGGCCGCCCGCCGGGCGCAATCCGGTGGCCGCGCCGCGATCTACCTGGCCGAGCGCTCGGGCGTTCTTGGCGTGCTCACGGTGGCCGACGTCGTGGGCCCCGAGTCGCGCGCCGCGGTGGGCCGCTTGAGGAGCCAGGGCATCGCGGTCGTGATGCTCACCG
>DAOPQX010000076.1:0-12216 GCA_035348395.1 Vicinamibacterales bacterium
GTGCACGTGCTCGAGATCAGCGCGCGGCAGCGGTCGTTGAACTTCGCCCCCGGCACGAACTGGTCCTACAGCAACACCGGCTACAACCTGGCTGCGATCGTCGTTTCCCGGGTCGCGGGGATGCCGTTCGCCGAATTCTGCCGGCGCCGCCTCTTCGAGCCGCTCGGCCTGTCGCGCACCTCGTGGCGCGACGACCACGGGAGGATCGTCAAGGGACGGGCCGTCGCCTACGCCCCCGACGGCGGGGAGTTCCGCACGCACATGCCGTTCGAGGACGCCCACGGGAACGGCGGCCTGCTGACGACGGTCGGCGACCTGCTGCGGTGGAACACGAGGTTCGACGGGGAGGGCCCGGACGCGGCCCTCGCCCGCGAGCAGATGGAGCCGGCGACGCTGGCGACGGGCGAGAAGCTGGACTACGGGCTCGGGCTGTTCCTGTCGACCTACAACGGCGCCGCCGAGGTCGGCCACGGCGGGTCCACGGCCGGGTACGAGGCGTACCTCGCGCGCTACCCCGAGCACCGGCTTTCGGTCGCGGTGCTGTGCAACGTGAGCGGTGCCGGGGCCGAGGCCCGGGCACGAGCCGTCGCCGACCTCCTGCTCGGAACCAAGCCGCGGGCAGTCAGGCCGGCCCCGGTGACGCCGGCGTTCCTGAACTCCTGGGTGGGGCTGTACAGGAGCACGCTCACGGGGCGGTCGTTCGACATCGTTCGCGAGGGCGACGCGCTTCGCGTGGCGGGAGGCTCGGGGCTGGTCGCCACCGGCCACGGCCGGTTCGCCGTCGGGGATGGCGCACGCGAGATCGCGTTCGAGGACGTGCGAAGGGCCGTCCTCCGGTACCCGAACGGCCTGGAGGAGCGTTACGAGCGCGTCGAGCGCGCGCACCCGTCGGGCGACGACCTGCGCGCCCTGGAAGGGGTCTACGCGAGCGAGGAGGCCGAGGCGGTGTATGGGGCGGTCGTGCAGAAGGGCGAGCTGAAGTTGTGGCGGCGGCCCAACCTGCTGATCCCGCTGAAGCCGACCTACGCCGACGCCTTCGACGCGCCGGGCCTCGGCGCCGTGCGCTTCCACCGCGAGGCGGGCCGGGTCGTCGAGATGATCATCAGCGGCGAACGCGTCTGGAACCTGAGGTTCAGGAGAATCCAGTAGGGGCGGCCCTTGTGGCCGCCCTCCTATCCTCCGTACTTCGTCTCCACGTAGTCGTCCACCAGCTTGCGGAACGCGTCCGACAGCTCCGCGTAGTTGCCGCGCAGCGTCGTGAAGTGCTGGCCGTCGATGTACACGGGGCAGTGCGGCGATTCGCCGGTGCCCGGCAGGCTGATTCCGATGCTGGCCGCCCTGGATTCGCCCGGTCCGTTCACCACGCACCCCATCACCGCGAGCGTCATCGTCTCCACGCCGGCGTAGCGCGCCTTCCACTCCGGCATCTTCTCGCGCACGTATCCCTGGATGCGTTCGGCCAGCTCCTGGAAGGTGGTGCTGGTGGTCCGGCCGCAGCCCGGGCACGCCGTCACGCTCGGGGAGAAAGAGCGCAGCCCAAGGCCCTGCAGCAACTCGCACGCGGCGTAGACCTCCTCGCGCCGGTCGCCTCCGGGCCGCGGCGTCAGCGACACCCGGATCGTGTCGCCGATCCCCTCGCTCAGCAGGATGCCCATCGCGGCCGACGACCAGACGAGCCCCTTGACGCCCATTCCCGCCTCGGTGAGCCCAAGGTGAAGCGGTTGGCGCGTCTTCGACGCGAGGTCGCGGTAGACCGCGACCAAATGGGGCGGACGCGAGACCTTGCACGAGATGATGATCTGGTTCTCGCGCAGCCCGGCCGCGAGCGCCAGCTCGGTGGACTCGAGTGCCGAGATCACCATGCACTCGTTGATGATCTCCTCGGAGGAGAGTCCCTGGTCGCGGTCGGTGTTCTCCTGCATGCGGCGCATCACCAGTTCCTGGTTCAGCGAGCCGCCGTTCACGCCGATCCGCACCGGCTTCCCGTTGTCCCGGGCAACGCCGCAGATCGTGGCGAACTGCTCGTCGCGCCGGCGTCCCGACCCCACGTTGCCCGGGTTGATGCGGTACTTGTCGAGGGCCCGGGCGCACTCGGGGTAGCGAGTGAGCAGCAGGTGGCCGTTGTAGTGGAAGTCGCCGATGAGCGGCGCGGTGCAACCCTCGTCCAGCAGCCGCCGCTTGATCTCGGGGACGGCCGCCGCGGCCTCGGGCAGGTTCACCGTGATGCGGAGCATTTCCGACCCGGCCCGGGCGAGCTGCACGTTCTGCCGGACGGTCGCCTCGACGTCGGTCGTGTCGGTGTTGGCCATCGACTGCACGACGACAGGGGCACCGCCGCCCACCTGGATGCCTCCGACGCGCACGCCGACGGTCTGATGCCGAGCCATGCCACGATCATAGCCCAGTGACACAGTGGCAGCGGCACAGGCAGTGGCCCAGTCAGTGGCACAGGCCAGTTGCCTCAGCCAGTGGCACAGGCATCCCGCTTGTGGGTGAACAAGTTGGCGACACAGTGGCACAGGCGTCCCGCCTGTGGGCAGGCGGGTGTGGGCGGGCGGGTTGGCTCCCCGGCGCGTTCGGGATACACTGTCTGAGCCATATTCCAGTCACAGAGGAGGAACGGGATGCGAGGCCTGATCCTTGGGAAGCGCGCCTTGTTCGGCGCGGTCGTGCTGGCCGTGTGCCTTGGGATTACCGGCGTCGCGAGCGCCCAGGAATCCGTGACGACGGCGGATATCCAGCGGCTCCAGGACGACGTCTACGACGCGGGGAGCGATCTGTCCCGGCTGCGCTCGCGTGACGCGGCGCTCGCCGACCGGCTCCAGGACGATCTCGACCTGCTGAGGGAAGAGGTCATCTACCTGAAGGTGAAGCTGCGCCGCGAGGGCGGCGTGTCACGCTCCGAGTACAGCGAGCTGAGAGACCGGATCGGCAGCCTGCGCCAGCGTGCCCGCGGCGAGAGCAGCGGGGCGCCCGCCGAGACGGCCCGCCAGACGCCGATCCCGGCGCCCGCCCCGGCGCCGCCCGCCGAGGCGTCCGAGCCGGTTCGCCAGGGCACCATCACCCGCCCCAACGAGGTGCCCGTCGGGACCGAGTTGGACGTCCGCCTGCAGCACCGCCTCAGCTCGGACGACGCGAAGGTGGAGGACCGGTTCGAGGCGACCACCATGGTTGACCTCGTCGAAGGCGGCAAGGTGCTCATCCCTGCCGGTTCGCTCGTGCGGGGAGTCGTCAGTGGGGTCGAGAAGGCCGGGAGGCTGAACCGGACGGGACGGTTGACGCTGAGCTTCGACCAGATCACCGTCGGAGGCCGCTCCTACCCGATCCACGCCACCGTGACGCAGGCGATCGAGAGCGAGGGGATTCGCGGCGAGGCTGGCCGGATCGGCGCGGGCGCGGGCGTCGGGGCCGTCATCGGCGGCATCCTCGGCGGGTTCAAGGGCGTCCTCGCCGGAATCCTCATCGGCGGCGGCGGCACCATCGCGGCCACCGAGGGCAAGGACGTCACCCTGCCGGCAGGCACCGTCCTGCGGCTCCGGTTCGACTCGCCGCTCACGGTGCGGTAGCAGGCCGCCGCCCGTCAGCTCGTTCCACCCCCCTGCATCCTCGAGGCGGGGCGCGCGGCGCGCCCCGCCCCTTACATCTCTGCCACCTCGCGCATCGCTTCGCGGGCGGCCGCGATCGTCTTGCGGACCGACGCCTCGGTGTGGGCGGCCGAGATGAACCAGGATTCGAACTGCGACGGCGGCAGGTAAACCCCTCTCGCGAGCATGGCTCTGAAGAACGTTGCGTACTGAAGGCTGTTCGCCCGGAGGGCGGAGGCGTAGTCGCGGACCGCGCCGTCGGTGAAGAAGGGCGTGAGCAGCGACCCCACCGCGTTGACCTGTACCGGCACGCCGGCTTCCCGTGCGGCGTCGGCCAGGCCGGTGGCCAGCATGGCGCCGAGCCGGGCCAGGCGCCGGTACAGCGGGCGCGTCAAACCGCCGAGCGACCACGAGCCCGCCGTCATGACGAGCGGGTTGCCCGCCAGCGTGCCCGACTGGTAGACCGGCCCCGAAGGCGACACGAATTCCATCAGGTCCTCGCGCCCCCCATAGGCGCCCACGGGCAGTCCGCCGCCGATGATCCTCCCCAGGCACGTCAGGTCGGGCCGCACGCCCCAGAGGCCTTGCGCTCCTCCCGGCCCGACCCGGAAGCCCGAGATCACCTCGTCGAACACCAGCAGGATGCCGTGGCGGTCGCACAGCGCACGCAGCCCGGCGAGGAAGCCATCGGCTGGGGGCACGATGCCCATGTTCGCGGCGAGCGGCTCGACGACGATGGCCGCGATCTGGGTGCCGAAGCCTTCGCACAGCCGCTCGCACGACCGAACGTCGTTGTATTTGGCCACCAGCGTGTGCTGCACGGTCTTGCGCGGCACCCCGGGGCTCGAGGGCGTGCCATGGGTGGTGGCGGCCGAGCCGGCTTTCGCCAGGAAGGGGTCCGCGTGGCCGTGGTAGCACCCCTCGAACTTCACGATACGGTCGCGGCCGGTGGCCGCGCGCGCCAGCCGGACGGCGCTCATCGCGGCCTCGGTGCCGGAGTTGACGAACCGGACACGTTCGACCGACGGCATGAGCGAGCGCACCTTCTCGCCCAGCTTGACCTCGAGCTCTGTCGGGGCGCCGTAACTCGTACCGTCCCTCGCCGCGCGCGCCAGGGCCGTGACGAGCCCTCGGGGCGCGTGTCCGTGAATTAGCGTCCCCCATGACATCACGTAATCGACGTAGCGGTGGCCATCCGCGTCCACGATCTCGGCGCCGCGGGCGCGCCGGATGAAGAGGGGATCGCCGCCAACCGCGCTGAAGGCGCGAACAGGGCTGTCCACGCCTCCGGGCAGAGTGCGCTGCGCGCGCGTGTACAGCCTGGCCGACTTCGTCCAGCGTCGCGTCTTCGTCATGTGGCCACAGAGGGTGCCCGCTCGAAGTGTTCGACGATGGCGCGCACCAGCGCGGGGATCGTGTACTCCGAGGGCATGATCGACGTGTGGATGTCGCACTGCAGCGCGGCTTCGGCCGTCACCGGCCCGATCGAGGCGATGGCGACCGAGCGCAGCAGGTCGGCCACCGCGTCGGTCCCGTAGAGGCGGCAGAAGTTGCGCACGGTGGACGCGCTCGTGAAGGTCACCACGTCAACCTTGCGGTCGAGCAGCATCCGGAAGATGTCGGGCTCGTGCTCTCGCTCGGGCTCGACGGCCACGCTGCGATACGCGGTAACCTCCGTGACCTCGGCGCCGAGGCGCCTGAGTTCGTCGCCGAGCACCTCGCGCGCGATGTCGGTGCGGGGCAGCAGGAACTTCCTGCCCGCGATCTCGCCCTCGCCGCGCAGCGCCTCGACCACGGCCTCGGCGCGGTACTCGCCGGGCATCAGGTCCACCTTCAACCAGTACTTGGCGAGCCGCTCCGCGGTGCCCGGGCCCACGGCGCACAGCTTCACCCCGGCCAGGGCGCGCGCGTCGTACGGGCCCGCCTGCAGGCGCTGGAGGAAGTAGTCGACCCCGTTGACGCTCGTGAACACGATCCAGTCGTACTGCCCCACCGAGGCGATCGCCTCGTCCAGGGGCTGGAAGTCGTCGGGGGCGACGATGCGGACGGCGGGCGCCTCGATGACGGAAGCGCCGAGGCCCTCGAGCAGCTCCACCAGCTCGACGGCCTGCTCGCGGGGGCGCGTCACGACCACCCGTTTGCCGAACAAGGGGCGCGCGTCGAACCAGCGCAGGTGCTCGCGGAGGCCAATCACGCGGCCGACGATCAGCATTGCCGGCTCGCGGAACCGGGGCTCGCGCGCCTGGCGGGCCAGTTCGCCGAGCGTCGCGGACACCGTCTCCTGCGAAGGCGTCGTCCCGTTCACCACGAGCGCAGCCGGGCAGGCCGGATCCCACCCGTGCGACAGCATGACGTCGAGGATGGCCGGCAGCTGGCGCGGACCGCAGTAGCACACCAGCGTGCCGTCGATCTTGCCGAGGCTGGCCCAGTCAACGTCCGGCCGGCGGCCGTCCTCGCTCTCGAAGCCGCGGACGAAAACGACCGCGTCCCCTGCGCCCGGGTAGGTGAGGGGGATGCCGGCGTACGCCGGCACCCCGACCGCCGCCGGGATGCCAGGGATCACCTCGAAGGGGACGCCCTGCTCGTGGAGGAAGATGGCTTCCTCGCCGCCGCGGTCGAAGACGAAGGGGTCGCCCCACTTCAGGCGCGCCACCACCTTGCCCTCGCGCGCCTTCTCGGCCAGCAGGTAGCAGATCGCTTCCTGGGCCAGCGGTTGGGGAGCGGCCGGCCCCACGTCGATCCGCTCGGCGCCGGGCCGTGCGTGCCGCAGCAGGCGCTTGTGTACCAGGTGGTCGAAGATGACGACGTCCGCCTGCGCCAACGCGCGCAAGCCGCGCAGCGAGATCAGCGCCGGGTCGCCGGGACCCGCCCCGATGATGGAGACGGTTGGCGTTTTCTCCATGACAGGAGACTACCACCGGGCCACGCCCCCGGGTCACCGAAAACGCCACGGCCGGGCCGTCCCCGTGGGCCGCGTCGTCTAGCGTGGCGTCGGCGCGAAGTACCCCTGCTTGGTTCGCGCCCTGAGGTCGGGGCGGGCGACTCGCACGACGACGCGGCGCCAGGCGCCGTCGCGCTTGCTGTTCTTCGACACGTAGCCGAGAACGTACTGGCTCGCCAGCTCCTCGGCAATCCGGTCGTACACGGCCGCCAGGTCGTCAATCCGCTCGGGGAAGAACGAGCGGCCGCCCGTCTGCTGCGCCAGGTCCCGGAGCACGAACTCGGCCTCGTTGAAGCCCTTGGTCGCCGGTTCCTCGGGATCGCGAAGGCCGATCGTGTAGATCGAGGTGTCCGAGCGCTTCGCGAGGTCGAGCACCTCCTCGTAGGAAACCAGGCTGCTCGTGTCCTCGCCGTCCGAGAGCACGACGACCGCCTGGCGGCGCAGCTCCTGCTCCGAGCGGGCGCGTACCTTCCTCAGCTCCTTCAGCGCCACGTAGATCGCGTTGTACAGCGACGTGGACCCGCCGGCGGTCGTCCGGCGGATCGCCTCCTCGAGGCGCGCCGCGTCGCTGGTGAACTGCTGCGCGACCACGACCCGCGTGTCGAAGTCCACGAGCCCCCCGAGGTCCTCGGGCCTCAGGCGCCGGGCGAAGCCCGCCGCGGCCTCCTGCGCGGTGCCGATCCGTCCCTCCATGCTGGAGCTGGTGTCGAGCAGCAGCGAGAGCGCGATCGGGAGATTGGTGCGGTTGAAGTAGGCGACGTCCTGGCGCACGCCGTCCTCGTACACCTCGAACTCGCCGTCGGCCAGGCCGGTCACGTAGCGGCCCTCGGCGTCGGTCACCGTCACGGTGAGCGAGACGATCTCGACGCCCGCCCGGAAGGCAGGCTGCTGCTGCGCCGCCAGGGCGGCGGCCACGGCAAGCGGGGCGGCGAGCCCGAGAAGGAACGCCCGGCGACGGCCGCTCATCGGGATCCCTTGGCCGGCGTCCCGCGCGCGGTGAGGCCGGGCCGCGCCATGCTCACTTCGATCTTCTCGGGCGGGATGAGCGAGTCGGGCCGCGCGTAGATGACCTTGTACTGCCCCTCGACGCGCGCCGCGAAGGCCGCGAGCGCGTCGCCGACCGCCATGCTGGTCAGCAGGTCGATGCGGTCGCCGCCGGTCTCCGAGGTGCCCCGGTCCAGGATGATGCTGCGGCTCCTGGCCGCATCGTCGCCGAGGTCGGGGCCTCCCGGCGTGTTGATGACCAGCGCCTCGAGCGCAGCGCCGCTCTCGCGCAGCAAGGGGAGGGTGTCGCTGTGGCGGCGATCGCTGAATTCGGGCCCCTCGGTCAGGATGGCCAGGATAAAGGCGCGCTCGAAGTCGCGGGCGATCAGGCCCCGCGACAGCTCGGCCACCCCGTCGACGAAGTACGCCGCGCTGCCTGGGAGCGGGAAGATGCGGCGCACCCCCTTGAGCAGGCTTTCCTTGTCCAAGGTGTAGTCCTGGACGATCGTCGGGCGATCCCCGATCGTCGTCACGGCCATCGGGTGCTTGCCGCCCATCCGATCGACGAACGCCTCGAGGCCCCGGCGGATGTCGGCGATGAACGGCTCGGATGCGATCGAGTTGTCCACCATCAGCGCGAGCGTGGCGGGCCCGGTGGCCGGGGCGGCCGTCAGCACCTCGCGGCGGCGGCCATCCTCGCGCACGACGAACGCCGAGGGTGGGAGGCCGGTCACGGGGCGCCCGTCGTCGCCCGTCACGGTGACGTAGATCGACCGCTCGCGCGGCCCCCGGGCCTCCTGCCCCATCAGGCCAGGGGCGGCAAGGAGGGCAGCGGTTGCACAGAGGAGCAACGATGACAGGGCGCGGCTGGGCGAGAGGGGAAGGGGCATGATGGCAGTATAGGGACGAGTCTCGGGAGGCGTCAACCCTGGACGTCCTCAACTCTTTGAAAGAACTGGACTTGTGGACGCGAGACGAGGTCGTCCGGGCGGCGCGCTTTCTTGACCGCCTGGCGGGCCGCGTGCTATAGATACAAAGTTCTACCAGCTCGATTCCCGCGAGAGACACGAACCTGCGAATCCGCCAGCCCTGGCCCCCGGCGGCCGTGGTGCGGACGGCCCGAAGATGCTCGAAGCCTACGTTCCCGTGCTCCTGTTCGTGATGGTGGCGATCGGGTTCGCCGTCGTCGCCCTGGTGTTCGCGTCGCTCGTGCGCCCCGAGCGCTACAACAAGGTGAAGCTCGAGCCGTACGAGTGCGGCATCGAGACCACCGGCGACGCCCGCGACCGGTACAGCATCCGCTACTACATCGTCGCGATGCTGTTCGTCATCTTCGACGTGGAGACGGTCTTCATGTTCCCCTGGGCGGTCATCATGGACCGGCTGCTGCTGTTCGGCCTGATCGAGATGATCGTCTTCCTCTTCATCCTCATCGTCGGCTACGCGTACGCGTGGAAGCAGGGCGCGCTCGAGTGGGCGTAGGGCCCGCCTGGGTGCCGGGCTCCGGCTACCCGCACACGAGATTCCATGCCTGAGAACGACCAGAACCCGACGGGCGGCGCGCCGCGTCCCCCGGCGGCGCCGGCCAAGCCGGCCGCGGCCGCTCCGGCGAAGGCCGCTGGGGCCGCCAAGGAGAAGGCGCCGCCGCCTCCACCCGGCCCTCCCGACCCGCCGCCGCCCGACGGCGTCGCGGTGCCGGCGTTCCTCGAGGAACTGCAGTCCACGCTGCCCGGGGCGATCGCGCAGCTCTCCTACTGGGTCGGCGACTGGACGGTCATCGTGGCCCCGGGGCGGCTGCGTGAGGTCGCCGCGCATCTCCGGGACGCCGAGGGGGCCCGGTTCGACTACTGCTCGGACGCGACCGCCGTGGACTGGCTGGGGCGGCCGGGGCCGCGCTTCGACCTGGTCTACAGTCTCTACTCGACGGCGCTGCGCCACCGGGTGCGGGTGAAGTCGCGGGTGGACGACGGGGAGAGCAGCCCGTCGCTGGCGCCGCTCTGGCCGGCGGCGAACTGGCTGGAGCGGGAGGTCTTCGACATGTTCGGGATCCGCTTCGAGGGCCACCCCGACCTGCGCCGGATCCTGATGCCCGAGGAGTGGCAGGGCCACCCGCAGCGCAAGGACTACCCGCTCGAGGGGCCCGGCGAGCTGATCCTCGAGAGCCCGCAGGACTGGCTGCGGCTGGGCCAGTCGATCAAGGAATCGGAGACGGAGTCGTAATGGAACGGGACGCCGGCCGATCGATGTTCGACACCGACGAGCTCGTCATCAACATGGGGCCGCAGCACCCGGCCACGCACGGGGTGCTGCGCGTCGTCCTGAAGCTGGATGGCGAGAAGGTGGTGGACGCCGACGTGGTGATCGGCTACCTGCACCGCGGCGTCGAGAAGCTGACGGAGAACCGCGACTGGACGCAGATCGTGCTGCTGACCGACCGCCTCGACTACGTCGCCTCGGCGGCGGCGAACCTGGCGTACGTCGAGACGGTCGAGAAGCTGATGTCGATCGAGGTGCCGCGCCGCGCGCGGTACGTGCGGACGATCCTCGCGGAGCTGCAGCGGCTGGCGAGCCACCTGGTGTGGCTGGGCAGCCACGCGATGGACATCGGGGCAATCACGGTCTTCCTGTACTGCCTCCGGGAGCGCGAGCTGATCCTCGACCTGTTCGAGGAGTACTGCGGGGCGCGCCTGACCTACAACTCGATGCGGATCGGCGGCCTGCCGCAGGATGTCCCCTCGGGGTGGCTGCCGAAGGTGCTTCGATTCTGCGACGTGCAGGAAGAGAAGCTCGCCGAGTACGAGACCTTGCTGACGCACAACCGCATCTGGCTGCAGCGCACGCGCGGGATCGGGGCGATCACGGGGCAGGCGGCGATCGCGGTCGGGCTGTGCGGCCCCTCGCTGCGGGGGTCTGGCGTGCCGCGGGACGTGCGGAAGGACGAGCCGTACGCGGCCTACGACGAGATCCCGTTCGACATCGCCGTCGGGGCCAACGGCGACACGTACGACCGCTACCTGGTCCGCCTCGAGGAGATGCGGCAGTCGATGCGCATCGTCCGGCAGGCGGTCGAGGGGCTGCCCGAGGGACCGGTGATGGCGAAGGTGCCCCGGCTGATCAAGCCGCCGGCCGGCGAGACCTATCACGCGAACGAGTCGCCGAAGGGGGAGATCGGCTTCTTCATCGCGAGCGACGGCCGGTCCACGAGCCCGTACCGGCTGCGCGTCCGCCCGCCGTCGTTCTGCAACCTCCAGGCGCTGCCGCAGCTGGTTCGGGGGCACCTGGTGGCCGACGTCATCGCGATCATCGGCACCATCGACATCGTGCTCGGCGAGGTGGATCGGTAGCGCCGCGCGGAGGCCATCCCTCCGCCTCACGGATCGAGTGGCATGATTGACCTGATTGTCCTCCCGCTGATCAAGATCGTCTTCGTCCTCACCGGGGTGCTCATCACGGTGATGTACCTCGTGCTCCTGGAGCGGAAGGTCCAGGCCTGGGTGCAGGCGCGCCTCGGGCCGATGCGCGTCGGCCCCCACGGCGTGCTGCAGCCGATCGCCGACGTGGTGAAGCTGTTCGTCAAGGAGGACGTGACGCCCGTCCGCGCCGAGAAGTGGGTCTTCACGCTGGCGCCGATCATCGTGCTGGTCCCGTCGCTGATCGCTTTCGCGGTCATCCCGTTCGGGCCCGAAGTGAACCTGTTCGGCCGGCCGGTGCCGCTCTACATCACGGACCTGAACGTCGGGCTGCTGTACATCGTGTCGGTGGCGGCGATCGGCGTGTACGGGATCATCCTGGGCGGGTGGTCGTCGAACTCGAAGTACCCGCTGCTCGGCAGCCTGCGGTCGTCGGCGCAGCTGATCAGCTACGAGCTGGCGGTGACGCTGACCTTCGTGAGCGTGATCCTGGCGGCCGGCAGCCTGAGCATGGTGCAGATCGTCGAGGCGCAGCACGCCAACGGCGTCTGGTTCGCGTTCGTGCAGCCGGTCGCGCTCTTCATCTACGGCGTTGGGGCGCTGGCCGAAACCAACCGCAACCCCTTCGACCTGCCCGAGGCCGAGTCGGAGCTGGTGGCGGGGTTCCACACCGAGTACAGCGGGATGCGGTTCGCGCTGTTCTTCCTGGCCGAGTACACCAACATGATCGTCGTCTCGGCGGTCGCGACGACGCTGTTCTTCGGCGGGTGGCTGCGCCCGTTCCCGAACGTCGAGTGGCTCTCGTTCCTCGGGCTGGTGCCGGCCTGGATCTGGTTCACGCTGAAGACCTTTGCCCTGCTGTACGTCTTCCTGTGGATCCGGGCGACGCTGCCGCGCTACCGCTACGACCAGCTGATGCAGCTCGGCTGGAAGTGGCTGATCCCGCTCGCCATCGCGAACATCGTCGTTACCGCCGCGGTGAAGGTGATCCTGGGGAGCTGATGAGATGGGAGAAGCGATCGCCTTCTACACGTTTGCCGCGATGATCCTCGGCTTCGGGGTCCTGGTGATCACCGCGCGGAACACCGTGCACAGCGTGCTGTTCCTCGTGGCGAACTTCCTGTTCGTCGCGGCCCTTTACGTGCTGCTCGGCGCCCAGTTCCTCGCGGTCATCCAGGTGATCGTGTACGCCGGCGGCATCGTCGTCCTGTACCTGTTCGTCGTGATGCTGGTGAACCTGAAGCGCCCGCCGGAGGCGCACCGGGACCGCCGGCGGAAGACAAGGCTCGGCCTCGCC
>DAOPQX010000077.1:0-12015 GCA_035348395.1 Vicinamibacterales bacterium
GGTTGATCCTCGAGGACGAGAAGGTGATGGGCACGATCCACATCGCCTTCGGGGACAACAAGTCGATGGGAGGCAGCGTCCGGGTGGCCAGCCACCTCGACGGCCTCATCCGCTGGCCGACCGTCTGGCTGGACGACGAGAAGATCATGGAGGATGGCACGCTGCTCGTCGCCTGACCCGGCCCCCGGATGAACACGCGGCTCCGCCTCCTGATCTTCGTGCTCGCCGTCCCTCTGCTGGCCGCGCTGTCCTCGTCGGCGGCGCGCGACCGCTGGGACGAGCGCTGGAGAGCGGGGCTCGGCCGCGAGTTCCGCGCCTTCGGGCACCGGGCGGGTCCGGCCGTGATGGCGCGCTACTCGCTCGAGACGATCTGCGCCGACCCGCGCCGCGCGGCGGCCGTCCCGCCCTGCCGCGTCTACAACCGTCTCACCACCCTCATCGTGGCCGGCGCCGCGACGTCCGGGCTGGGCGTGCTCTGGCTGGGCGTGATGGCCGCGGCGGGAGCGGCCGCCGCCCGCCGGCGGCGTTTCGCCGCCCGCGCCTTCCGGCCGCTCACCTACGCATCGGCCGTGGTTTTGGTCGTCCTGGCCGCGGCGCAAGGGCTGCTCGCGGTCCAGGCCTTGTCGCTGTCGGGCCGGCTGCTGCTGCCGGGGGTGGTCCCGGCGGCGTTCGGGCGCTTCGCGGGGCTGGCGGCCGCCCTCCTGGTGGGGCTGCTCGCCGCGCAGGCCGCGCGCTCCATCAAGCGGCTCTCAGCGGTGCCATACGCCTTCGCCCGGGTCCTCGGGGCCGGCGAAGGCTCGAAGCTGCGGGCCTCGGTGAGCCGACTGTGCGAACCGGGCGGTCCGCCGGAGGACCTGGAACTCGCGGTCGGCCTGGCCCCTGCCGTGTTCGTCGTGCCCGGCCCCACGGATTCACTGGACGGGCGGAGGACAGGGCCGCTGCTGCATTTCCCGCTGTCTCTCGCCCGCATCCTCACCGTTCCCGAGTGCGAGGCGCTTCTGGCCGCCCAGCTGTTCCGGCTCCGCGACGGGGAAGCCCGGTCGCTGGGGCGCTTCACGGGGGGCTGGCTGCGGCTGCGCGACGAGGCGGGCCGCCAACACTCGGCGCCCGCGCTCTGGCGGACCGCGCTGCTGCCCGTCGCCTGGTGGCTGACGTTCCTTGCCGACGCCTTCGCGCCCGCGGCGACAGCCGCCTGGCGTGACGAGGAAGAGGGTGGCGACCGGACGGCGATCGCGACCGGTGGGGCTGAGGCGTACCTCGTCGCCCTGCTCAAGGTTCACGCCTTCGCGCCGGCGTGGGACGCGGCGCTCCAGGCAATGGCCGACGCGGTGTCACAGGGCGAGCAGTACGCCAGCGCGCCGGCGCTGTTCGCGTCGATCGTGACCGCCAACGCGGAACCCTCGCGCGTGGAGTGGGCGCTGGGCGGTTTGGCCGCCCCCAACGGCGAGGTGCGTGGCGGGCTCTCCCGGTGGGGAAGCGCCGACCTCCAGCGGGTTGCGGCCGCCGCCCTCGACGTGCAGCCGGAGGTCGCCGCCACCACGCTGGTCGGCGACGTCGCCGTGCGCCTGGAAGCCGACCTGACCGACGCCCGCCACGCCCTCCTCCAGTAGAACAGGCGTCTCGCCTGTTCGTGAGAGGGCGTCTCGCCTGTTCGAGAGGGCGTCCCGCCTGTTCGTGAGAGGGCGTCCGCGTCTCCCTGCCTGTGCTACGCTGGTCGGATGCCCGGAACCGGAAAGAGCACGCCTTCAATCGCCAACGCGCTGCGGCGAAACGTCGCCATCATCGCGCACGTCGATCACGGAAAGACCACGCTGGTGGACGGCCTGCTTCGCCAAAGTGGGGTTTTCCGCGCCAACGAGCGGGTCGCCGAGCGCGTGATGGACAACATCGACCTCGAGCGCGAGCGCGGGATCACGATCCTCGCCAAGAACACCGCGGTCCGGTATGGCGCGCACCTCATCAACATCGTGGACACACCCGGGCACGCCGATTTCGGCGGCGAGGTCGAGCGCACGCTCTCGATGGTGGACGGCGTGCTCCTGCTGGTGGACGCGTCGGAAGGGCCGCTGCCGCAGACGCGCTTCGTGCTGCGGAAGGCCCTCGAGCGGCGCCTCCCGCCGATCGTCGTGATCAACAAGATCGACCGGGCGGACGCCCGTCCCCAGCAGGTACTGAACGAGATCTACGACCTGTTCATCGACCTCGACGCCTCCGAGGCGCTGCTCGAGTTCCCGGTGCTCTACGCCAACGCGCGCGCCGGCACCGCGTCGGCCGACCCGTCCGTGCAGGGAAGCGACCTGCGGCCGCTGTTCGAGGCCATGCTGCAGCACGTCCCGCCGCCACTCGGGGACCCCGACGGACGGCTGCAGGCGCTGGTGGCCAACCTCGACTCGAGCGACTATCTCGGGCGGATTGCGATCGGCCGGGTGTTCAACGGCCGGATCCGGGTCGGGGACGCCATCTCGGTCTGCAAGCTCGACGGCCGGGTCGAGCCCACGAAGGTCACCAAGCTGTTCGCCTTCGAGGGGCTCAAGCGGGTGGACATCCCCGAGGCAGCCGCCGGCGACATCATCTGCGTCGCCGGGATCGCCGACATCACGATCGGCGAGACGATCGCGGACGCCGAGGCCCCGTCCCCGATCGCGCCGATCGCGGTGGACGAGCCGACGGTGTCGATGATCTTCGGCGTGAACACCTCGCCCCTGGCCGGCCGGGAGGGGCAGTACGTGACGTCGAGGAACCTGCGCGACCGCCTGGCGCGCGAGCTGCTCGGCAACGTGTCGATCAGGGTCGAGGACACCGACTCGCCCGAGCAGGTGAAGGTCGTCGGGCGCGGCGAGCTGCAGCTGTCGATCCTGATCGAGATGATGCGCCGCGAAGGATTCGAGCTGCAGGTCTCGAGGCCGCAAATCGTCACGCGCGAGCGCGACGGCGTCGTGTTCGAGCCGGTCGAGGACCTCGTGATCGACGTCCCGGAAGAGTTCCAGGGCGTGGTGATCGCGCAGGTCGGGTCGCGCCGCGGCGCGATGACGCGCATGGTGAACAACGGCAGCGGCCGCGTGCGCCTCGAGTTCCACCTTCCGACGCGCGGCCTGATCGGCTTCCGTTCGCAGTTCCTTACCGACACCAGGGGGACCGGGATCATGAACCACCTGTTCTCCGCCTGGGAGAGGTGGCACGGGCCGATCCCCGCCAGGCCGACGGGCGCGCTGGTGGCCGACCGCGCCGGGGCCGCCACCGCCTATGCCATCTACAACCTGCAGGAGCGCGGCGAGATTTTCGTCAGCCCGGGAACCGAGGTCTACGAGGGGATGATCGTCGGCGAGAACGCGCGGCCCAACGACCTCGACGTCAACGTGACGAAAGAGAAGAAGCAGACCAACATGCGGGCGTCCACCGCCGACGAGGCGATTCGCCTGATCCCGCCCCGCCTGCTGAACCTGGAGCAGGCGATCGAGTTCATCAAGGACGACGAGCTCGTGGAGATCACGCCGCGCACCATCCGCCTGCGGAAGAAGGTGCTGGCCGCCAACATGCGATGAAGCCCGGCAGGCCGGTTCGGGCGACACGCTCACGGCCTCTCTTCACGCCAGGGAGCGCGGCGAGCCCCGGGCTCAGCGCGCGACGATGACGAGGTCGGGAGAGTCGAGGGGGAGGTACGGCGTGTCGCCCACCGTGCCGAACAGGTCGAGGTGATCGAAGCCGGCGGCGTCGAGCGCCTCCTCCAGTTCCTTTCGGCGCCACCCCCGAAGGCGCACGTTGCGCGCGGAGACGACCTCGAGCGGCGGCTCGGCGCCCGGACGGAGGCGCAGGGTGGACGGGGTGAACACAAGGCTGCCGTCGTCCGCGAGGGTCATCAGGCGCAGGAACACCACTTCCTCGCCCGGCTCGTTCCCCGGCCGGAAGTTGAGCGGCAGGAAGCGCTGCCCGGTCGCAAAGATCTTCTCGTAGTTCAGGACCTGCAGCACCAGCACCGCCTTCTCGCGCAGGAGGCGGCGCAGGCCGGCCGCGAAGCCGGTCAGCGCGCGGCGATCCGGCAGGTGCGGCAGGGTGTTGCCCAGGCAGATCGCGCCGTCGAACGGCCCGTCCACCAGCTCCGCCACCTCGCCGATGTCTCCCTCGACGAACCGGAGGTTCGCGGGCACCGGCGTGTCGGTGGCCTTGGCGATCATGGCAGGGGAGGCGTCGACGCCGACCACCTCGAAGCCCTGCGCGGCCAGGAAGCGGCTGTGCTCGCCCGTGCCGCACCCCAGGTCCAGGATGCGGCCGCTGGGGCCGAGGGCTCGCCGCAGGAAGGGCCACTCGCGCTCGATGCGTTCGGGCCACCGCACCATCCGGCGGTAATCCACCCGCGAGTAGGGGTCGTCGGCGCGCGGCGTCTCGTCGGTCGTCATCGGCTGTCCTCTTGACTGTATCCCGCCGATTCGCTCGCGGCAAGGCGCACCAAAGCTGGATCCCACCCACAAAACCGTAAGAACGGAGGCGCTGAGGGCAGTCGCTGGCCTGCCGTCTGTGTCGTTAAGGTCCTTTGAATCAATGGGATATGACCGTCAAGCTCGGCAGGCACATCAATTGCGGACAGCCGGGGAGGTCAAGCCGCGCCTGGCGGCCAAGGCTGGGAGAGCAACGTGAGCATGATGGCCCGAGTGGCGGTCGGGGTCATGGCGGCGGGGATGGTGCTGGCAGCCTCCAGCGGCGCCCTGGGCCAGACGCCCGTACTCAATCCCACCACCGTGGAGTTCGATCCGTCCCCTGACCACTCCACCCTCGGATCTGACGGACAGCCGGTCGTCCAGCGGTACGAGCTGCGGATGTACTTGCTCGGGAGGTCCGATCCCACCGTGACCAGCGACCTCGGCAAGCCGGCCGCTGGCGCTGACGGGAAGATCCGCGTGGACTTCTCGACCCGAACCACGCCCTGGCCCCCGCCCCACGGCGACTACGAGGCGCGGGTGGCGGCGGTTGGCCCGAGCGGCGTCGGCCAGAGCGACAGCTCGAACCCCTTCTCCTTCTCGTTCCAGACCGCCTGCGGCTACACGTTGTCTGCGACGAGCGCTGCGCTTCCGGCGACCGGCGGAACAACGAGTGTGGCCCTGTCGACGGGCTCGGGCTGTGCGTGGACGGTCACCGGCAGGCCAAGCTGGCTGACGGCAGCGGCGGCCAGCGGCGTGGGCAGCGCGACGCTTACCTTCACGGCCACGGCGAACGCTTCAACGAGCGCGCGTACCGCCTCGCTGGCGGCCGGGGGGAAGACCTTCACGGTGACGCAGGCGGGGGCGGCGTGCAGCTACGGCCTGTCCGCGACGAGCGCCACGGTTGGCCCTGAAGGCGGTTCAGCAACCGCCACGCTGACCACCGGCTCGGGGTGTTCGTGGACGGTGACCGGCGCGCCGAGCTGGGTGACGCTCGGCGCGGGTTCCGGCGTGGGCGGTGCGACGCTGACCTTCACAGCCTCGCCGAACACCTCGTCGAGCGCGCGCAGCGCGTCGATGACGGTGGGCGGGCGGAGCTTCGTCCTCAACCAGCAGGCCGGGACCTGCCTGTTCCTGCTCTCGCCGGCGTCGGTCGTTGTCGGCGGCAACGGCAACAGCGGCTCGCTCACCATGACCACCTCCACCGGGTGCAAGTGGACCGCCTCGTCGAGCGTCCCCTGGATCACGCTGAAGACCAGCGCCGGCACGGGATCGGGCAACATCTCGTACACGGTCGCGAAGAACCCGTCGACCGCCGGCCGGGTGGGCACGATCCAGGCGGGCGGAAAGACATCCACCCTCACGCAGGGAGTGGCGGCGAGACCCTCGGCCCCGAAGAAGCCGAAAGTGTCGCTCACGGTGGGTGAGTGAGCCGCGTCAGCGGCGCGAATCAGTAGTGGATCTCGAGGCCTCGGGCTGCTAGGCTGTGCGTCGATGACACCACCTGCCGTGGCGGGGACAGAACGCCGCAAGGCTGCGCGGGTGACGTACTTCGCCGAGGCCTGGCTCGAGGGGCTCGACGTGAGCCGGACGTCGGTGCGCCTCGGTGACCTCAGCACCGAGGGGGCCTTCGTCGACGCCCGGACCGTTTTGCCGCCGGGGACGATCGCCCGGCTGCGATTCCGCCTCGAAGAGCGGGAGATCGGCGTGATGACCGAGGTCCGCTACGCCATCCCGGCGATCGGGATGGGGTTGCACTTCCTCGACCTGACGCCCGAGGACCGCGCGGCCATCCAGGCTTTCGTCGCGGCCTGTTGAGGCCGGCAGCCGCCGCACGTCCCTCCCGGTTGGCGGTGGCGCCCGTTCTGCCATCCCGCCTCCCTTCGCTATACTTGCGGCGTGCCCGAACCTGCCGCCTCGCTGCTCGATGACCTTTCACGCACGGTCGGCCGCGATTCCGTCCTGACGCGTCCCATCGATCTGGCCGCCTACGCCTCGGACGCCAGCGTGTACCGCATCACGCCGGCCGCCGTGGTGCGTCCGCGGGACCTGGTCCAGGTTCGCTCGGTGTTCGAGGTCGCACGCGGCCACGGACTGCCCGTCGCGTTTCGCGCGGCGGGGACGAGTCTCTCGGGCCAGGCCGTCACCCCCGGGGTGCTGATCGACCTGTCGCGGTCCTGGCGGGGGATCGACGTGCTCGACGGCGGCGCGCGCGTGCGGGTCGAGCCGGGGGTCGTGGGAGCCGCGGTGAACGCCCGGCTGCTCCGGCACGGCGCGCGCATCGGGCCCGACCCCGCGTCCATCCAGGCGTGCATGGTGGGCGGAATCCTGGCGAACAACTCCAGCGGCATGTGCTGCGGCGTCGCGCAGAACGCCTACCACACGCTCGACTCGCTGGTGTTCATGCTGCCGTCGGGCACCTCGATCGACACGGCCGAGCCGCGCGCCGACGATCGGCTGCGCGAGGCGGAGCCGTCGATCCACGCAGGTCTGGCCGACCTGCGGCGGGAGGTGTTCGGGACGGCGGGCCTGGCCGATCGCATCCGGTCGAAGTACCGGATGAAGAACACCACCGGGTACTCCCTGAACGCCCTCGTGGACTTCGAGCGGCCGGTCGAGATGCTCCGGCACCTGCTGATCGGCTCTGAAGGTACGCTGGCCTTCATCGCGAGCGCCGTGCTCTGGACGATTCCCGATCGTCCCGTGAAGCACACGGCCCTGCTGTTGTTCCCGGGCATCCGCGAGGCGTGCGCCGCCATCACGCCGCTGAAGGAGGCCGGGGCGGCAGCCCTCGAGGTGATGGACCGGGCGGCGATGCGATCGGTGGAGCGGCAGCCCGGCGTGCCGGCTGCGCTGCAGGGGCTGCCTCCCGACGCGGCGGGACTGCTCGTCGAGTTCCAGGCGCCGGCCGAATCGGACCGCCCCGCCCTGCACGAGGCGGCGTCACGGGCAGTGCGCGGCCTGTCGCTGCTCGACGCGCCCGCCTTCACCGACGATCCCATCGAGCAGCTCGGGCTCTGGAAGGTTCGCCAGGGGATGTTCCCGTCGGTTGGCGCGACACGCCCCCGCGGCACGGCGGTGCTGATCGAGGACGTGGCGTTCCCGGTGGAGCGGCTCGCCGAGGCGGTGACCGACCTGCAGGCACTGCTTCGCGCGCACGGGTACGCCGACGCGATCATCTTCGGCCACGCACGCGAGGGCAACCTGCACTTCGTCATCAGCCAGTCGTTCAACGAACCGGAGGCGATCACCCGGTACGCGCGCTTCATGGACGAACTCGTCCGGCTGGTGGCCGCCGGCTACGGGGGGGCGTTGAAGGCCGAGCACGGCACCGGGCGAAACATGGCGCCCTTCGTGGAGACGGAGTGGGGTGCCGACGCTTACCGCGTGATGCGGGGGATCAAGCGCCTCGTCGATCCCGGCGGCCTGCTCAACCCTGGCGTACTGATCACCGAGGATCCCGGCGAGCACCTGCGGAACCTCAAGGGGCTCCCGATCGTGGAGCCCGAGGTCGACGCGTGCATCGAGTGCGGCTACTGCGAGCCTCGCTGCCCAAGCCGCGATCTCACCCTGACACCGCGCCAGCGCATCGTCGTCCGGCGGCAGGTCGCGCGGCTCGAGGCGAGCGGTGGCGGGCACGCCCGCGCCGCCATCGAGGTCGATTTCCCCTACGAGGCGCTCGACACCTGTGCGGTGGATGGCCTGTGCGCCACGCAGTGCCCGGTGGGCATCGACACCGGGCAGCTGACCAAGCGGCTGCGGGCCTCGCGCCACTCGCCGGCCGCGCGGCGGGCGGCCCGCTGGGTGGGCCGCCACATGGCGCTCGTCGAGCGGTCGCTGCGGGGCGGCCTCGCGGCAACAGCCGCGATCAGGAATGTTAACGGAGGCTGGGTGCTGTCGCTGGCCAGCCGGCTGCCCAGGGCGCTGGGAATCGGGAGCCCGCTCTGGATCGAGCCGATGCCTGGCCCCGCGCGCTGGCGGCGTCCGGACGGTGCCGGCGCTGCCGGCGCGGCCGCGGTGTACTTCCCGTCGTGCCTGTCGCGGGCGCTCGGGCACCTGCCCGGCGAGCCACGCGAGTTGACGCTGGTCGAGGCGATGACCAGGGTGTCCGCACGCGCGGGTGCCCCTGTCTTCGTTCCCGCCGACGCCGACGGGCACTGCTGCGGCGTTCCGTTCTCTTCGAAGGGGTACCAGGAGGCGCACGCCCAAACGGTGAACCGCACGATCGAGGCGCTCTGGCGGTGGTCCGGCGAAGGCCGGCTGCCGGTGGTGGTCGACACGAGCCCGTGCACGTACGGGCTGCGATCGTCGCGCCCGGTGCTGACGGCAGCCAACCAGGCGCGCTTCGATGGCCTGCGGATCCTGGACGGGGTCGAGCACGCCGCGTCGCTGCTGGGGCGCCTGGCGGTTCGCCGGCGGCAGCGCCGGGTGGTTCTGCACCCCGTCTGCTCGCTGGTGAAGATGAACCTGGTGCCCGAGCTGGAGCGGATTGCCCGCGCCTGCGCCGACCAGGTCGTGCTACCGATCGACGCGGGGTGCTGCGGCTTCGCGGGAGACCGCGGGTGGCTGTTCCCCGAGTTGACAGCCTCGGCGACCTCGGCCGAGGCGCGCGAGGCGACCTCGGCGCCTGCCGACGGCTACTACTCGAGCAGCCGCACCTGCGAGATCGGGATGGCGCGCGCGACCGGCGAAATCTACCGGTCGTACCTCTACCTGCTGGAGTGGGCGACCAGGGAAGGGGACTGACGCCTTACCGGATCCCCAGCAGCCCCTTCTTCAAGTCGCCGCTCGGCGGCTTGGGCCCGAGCCACATCGAGAACACCAGCTGGCCGAACGGCAGGCCGGGAATGGTCACCTTGTCGGCGCCTTTCACGCTGATCGTCGTGCCGGTGCCGGGCAGGTAGGTGATCGTCATCTGCTCGCCCGACTTGAACGGCTCGAGGGCCGCCAGGAACTGCGCGACCTCCGCCTTCAGCGACGCCGCCTGCGCGGCCGCGTTGTTCCTCACCGACTCGTCGAAGGCCTCGGTGATCTGGTTCCGATCCACGTCGCGCACGAACTGGAGCACCAGGCGCCTGGCCGCGTCCGACTGGATGACCTCGGCCGCGTCGGTGGTCTTCTTCTCCAGGTAGAGGCCGCCCACGTACACCTTGAAGAACACCTTGGTCCGCACCCCCATCCCGTTCAGCGCCAGCGTCCGGCCGCCGACCGAGATCGAGTCGGGAAGGGTGACGCCCGCGAGCGTCCCCGCGACGGCCGGGACGGCGATTGCGAGCGCGGCGAGCACGAGCACCAGTCTGCGCATCTTCACCTCCGTGGACCGATGTCCGGACATGAGCGGAACGCCCCGCACGGGTGGACGCCTGTCTGCACAGGCGGGACGCCAGCCTGCACAGGCGGGACGCCTGTGCTACTGGCGGCGACGGTTCATCACGAGGCCGCCGATACCGAGGAACAGGAAGATCAGCGCCTGCACCGCGGTCCGGGCGTTCACCGGCGAGGAGGTGAACGCGGTGTACAGGAACCACCCGCCGAGCAGCAGGATGGCCCCGTAGACGACGTCCATCACCGTCCGGGCCCCCCGGCGAGTCTCCGGCGTGTCTGTCCCGAACCGCTTGGCGAACAGGATGAGGCCCGCCGCCGCGACGAGGTCGAGCACGGCGAACATCAGCCAGAAGAGGCGAGCCCGTCCGGCGGCCGCCGGCGTCCCCACCACCGGGGTCATGAACCGCCCGTAGAGGAACGCCCCGATGCTCGACCCCAGCAGGGAGCCGATCACGCCGTAGAGGAACGCGAACCCCATGTAGACGGCCTTCCGGTCGGCCGGCGCGACCAGCCCCACGAAGCTGTAGTACTTCGGGTGCGCCGTCATCTCGCCGATCGAGAACACCGCGATCCCGAGCACGAAGACCCACGGGTTCAGCGACGCGGCCAGGCAGAGAAAGCCGAGCGCGCCGATGGCCATGCCGGTGACCATCGTCGGCAGAGCGGGGGTGGTCTTGACCGCGCGGCTGACGAGAACCTGCAGCAGGATGATCGTCCCGGCGTTGATGACGGTGACGTGCTCGGCGTCGAAGACGAACGTCCAGGGGAGGCCGACCGACCGGAACAGCGAGGTCATCGCCGCGCTGACCGGGCCGCGATCGACGAAGTCGCGCAGGTACCACAGCACCGATCCGAAGTTCTGGAAGTACAGGATCCAGAACCCCGAGTACACGACGATCATGAGCATGAAGCGGGCGTCGCCAAGCACCTCGGCGGCCCCGAGCAGGACGTCCTTCAGCTTCTTGGTGCTCTCGGGCCGGGGCGGGTCGGCGTAGGCGAAGATCGTCGGCAGCAGCATCAGCCCGGTGTAGAGGGCCGACGCCATGAACACGTACTGCCAGGAGAAGCCCTTCAGGACGCTGACGACCAGAGGTGCCAGGAAGGCGCCGAGGTTGATCATCCAGTAGTAGATCCCGAACCCGAACGCCGAGTTGGTCTCGTCGGTCGTGCGCGCGATCGTGCCCGAGATGATCGGCTTGAAGAGGCCCGAGCCGGTGGCCATCACCAGCAGGGCGAGGAACACCAGCGCGTAGGCCGACATGTAGCCGGCCGCGAAGTACCCCGCTGCCAGCAGCGAGAAGGCTACCATCAGCATCCGCCGGTAGCCGTAGCGGTCGGCCAGCGCGCCGCCCAGGATCGGCACCACGTAGGTGGCCGCGTAGACGATGCTCTGGAGGAAGCCGACGGCCTCGACGCTGGCGCCGATGCCCCCCTCGGCCACGCTCGACGTCAGGTAGACGGCGAGCACCGAGTTCATGCCGTAGTAGGCGGCGCGCTCGAACAGCTCCATGACGTTCGCGACCCAGAACGTCCTCGGGAACCCGGCGCGCGGGGGAGTGCTGACCCGGTCGACTGCTGGCATGGCGCTCCTTCGCGTCAGAGGCTGAGGGGCGGCGGCAGAGACGAGCCTGTCAGTCGCGGGCCACCACGCGGCGGCCGTCGTAGACCGGCTCCACGGTACCCTGGCGGCGAATGTACCCGACGAGCGTCTCGAGCCTGGCGCGCCCCGTGTCCTCGGTGGGCACTCCCTTGAGCGCGTACCCGGCGAAGTAGGAGTTGGTCACGCCCTTGTAGACGCGGTCGTCGTCGATCGGCGCGCCGCCGATCGTGGCTTCCACCAGCCGGCGCCCCTGCACCCGGTACCGCGCCCCGGAGACCCACGGCGTGTAGCGGGCCAGGATTTCGCGGATCTGCCGTCCCGTCGCCTCGAACCGGATCACCGTGTTGTCGAAGGGGTCGAGCGTGACGAGGTCGCCGCGGGTGATCGGCCCGCGCAGCAGCGGCGCCCGGATGCCGCCCGCGTTCTCGAGGGAGATCTCGGCCTGGAACTCGGCCCGTACCGCGTCGGCCATCAGGTGATACTCGGCGGCGTCGTCTCCCCGGCTGGTGAACTCGCCGGCCGCCTGGCCGACGACCTCGCCGTAGACCTTCGCGATCGGGTCCCAGTACTTCTGCACGACGGCGGCCACTGCGGGGTGGTCGGCCAGGTCGCCGGTGACCGGGATCAGCCGCGAGCGATAGCGCTGCACCCGCCACGCCCCTTTCCGGTCGCGGGCCA
>DAOPQX010000078.1:0-11828 GCA_035348395.1 Vicinamibacterales bacterium
GGAACCAGCCGCGGTACTGATCGGTCCCTTCCAGGTACAGGTCGGCGGGCCAGGAGAGCCCCGGGCGCTTCGCGACCACGGCCTCGTGGCTCGACCCCGAGTCGAACCACACGTCCAGGATGTCGAGCCCCCGCTCGAACGAGGTTCCTCCGCATGCCGGGCACTTCAGTCCCTCGGGGACGAACTCCTCGATTGGCCGCTCGTACCACGAATCGGCCCCGTGCTCCTCGAACACGTCGGCCGCGCGGCGCGCGAGGGCCGCCGTGAGAATCGATTCCTGGCAGCTGGTGCAGGCCAGTGCCGGGATCGGGACACCCCAGGAGCGCTGCCTCGAGATGCACCAGTCGGGACGATTGGCCACCATCCCGCGAATCCGCTCCTCACCCCAGGCGGGAACCCACCGCACGCGCCCCACGGCCTCGAGCGCCTTCGCCCTCAGGTCGCCGGCGTCCATGCTGATGAACCACTGCGAGGTCGCCAGGAAGATCACCGGGTTGTGGCAGCGCCAGCAGTGCGGGTACGAGTGCGTCAGGGCCTCGACCTTCCATAGCCGCCCCCGAGCCCGCAGCGCGTCCGCGATGGCCGCGTTCGCCTCGAAGACCGCCTGCCCAGCGAACAGCTCGACGTCCTCGGTGAAGCGGCCGCCGGGGTCCACCGGCGCGTAAGCCTCGAGCCCATACCGCAGCCCGGTGATGAAGTCGTCGGCGCCGTGCCCCGGCGCGGTGTGGACGGCCCCCGTGCCCTGGTCCAGCGTGACGTAGCTGGCGAGCACGCCCACCGATTCGCGTGCGTACAACGGATGCGAGAAGCGGATTCCCTCGAGCACCTCGCCCTTGAAGCGCGCGACCGGCTCGCCGAAGGTCCGCCCCACGGCGCGCGAGACGTCGCTGGCCAACGCCTCTGCGACGATCACCGTCGTGTCGCCGACGGGGTAGGCGGCGTACGCGAAGTCGGGGTGGAAGGCAATCGCCAGGTTCGCCGGGATCGTCCAGGGCGTAGTCGTCCAGATGAGGACCGAGATCGGCCGTCCCGCCAGCCCGGGCACGCGCCCGGCCAGCGCCGCGGCGCCTTCCTCGGTCAGGGGGAACTCGACGTAGATCGACGGGGACGTGTGGTCCTCGTACTCGACCTCGGCCTCGGCCAGCGCCGTGCGGTCGACGATGCACCAGTGGACCGGCTTCTTGCCCTTGTAGACCCGCCCCTGCTCGACGAACCGCGCCAGCGACCGCACGATGGTCGCCTGGTAGCCATACGCCATCGTCAGGTAGGGCGAGTCCCAGTCGCCGGCGACGCCGAGACGCTTGAACCCGGCCCGCTGGATGTCGACGAAGCGCGTCGCGTACTCGCGGCACGCCCGGCGCACCTCGACGGTGGTCATCGCGCGCCTGCGCTCGCCCAACTCGCGGTCCACGTTGCGCTCGATCGGAAGGCCGTGGCAGTCCCATCCGGGGACGTACGGCGCGTCGAACCCCGCCATGCTGCGCGACCGCACCACGAAGTCCTTGAGGATCTTGTTGAGCGCCGTGCCGAGGTGCAGGGGGCCGTTCGCGTAGGGCGGCCCGTCGTGCAGGATGAAGGTGGGAGCCCCCTTCCGCCTGCGGCGGAGCTGCTCGTACAGCCCTGTCGCCTCCCAGCGGGCGATGGCGGCGGGCTCGGCGGACTGCAGGTTCGCCTTCATGGGGAACCCGGTCCGAGGCAGGTTCAACGTGTCCTTCCAGTCGGCCATAGGGCGTGAGTGTCCTGATCCCGGGAAAACGGGAAAAGATCATTGTACTGCAGGGGGAAGCCGCGGGCGGCGCGAGGTGGGAGGCGACCGCGGGCGGGACTCGCCCGCCCGCGGCGCCGCGAAAACCGGGACGACCCTCTACCGGCGGCGCCGGGGGATGGCGCGCTCGCCGGTCCGCGCCGCGCCGACGCCGACGATCACGCGGAACTCGCCGGAGTTGTCGCCGAAGTTGGCGTCGTTCACGCCCAGGAACAGCTCGCCCGAGTCGGGCATCGGCACCGACTCCTGGCCGCCGATCCCGAATGGGTCACCGTTGCCGACGCGCCCGATGAGCGCGCCGAGCAGCACGCGGGGCGCGGTGGCGCGAACCGCGTAGGCGCCCGGCCTGCCGTTCACGTTGGACGTGTCGCTGGCGTTGGGACCCACTCGAACCTCGCCACTCGAAGAGAACCGGACGATGTCGCCCTTGCGTACCGTGATCCCGGTCGGCGTCCACGCCCTGGTGGCCGAGACCTGGATCGAGCGAGACCCGGGGCCGAGAGCCTGTTCGCCGCCGCCCGAGGTGGCCGTCGCGCCCGCCTGATCCATGTAGATGCGCGCGACCTGCTGCGAGGTCATCCGCCGCCGTTCGCCGTTCACCTCGAGATGCAGGACGAGCGGCCGCGACGACTCACTGATGTCCACCAGCCTGCCGTTCAGCGTCTGCCCGTTGCGCAGCACGATGACGTGGTTCCCCTGCCCGGCACGCGCCAGCTCGGACTCGCTGACGTTCGGCGCCGTGCCCGGGAAGTCGATCATCGCCATGTCCGCGATCCGGATCCGGCGCTCCCTGCCGTTGACCCGAAACGTGTAGTCACGGCCGCCGAGGTCCACCAGTTCGCCGGTCACCCGCTCGCCCGACTTCAGGACGGCCGTCACCCGCTCCTGCGCCGAGGCGCTCGTGACCGGGAACGCGAAGCTGAGGGCCAGCAGGCCAGCAACGAGGTATTTGCTCATTGATTCCTCCAGTTCTCTGCCCGGCTTTCGGCTGCAAAGCTCCTGCCAGGCTTCGCCGCCGGTTTCGCCCCGACTTTCGCACGCAACGGGCGTCCTGTCCCGAATCATACTCGCTTGCGGTACGATCCGGACAATGGCGAGGCCGACCCGAGCCGTCTTCTTCGACGTGGACTTCACGCTCATCTACCCGGGGCCCTTCTTCCAGGCCCACGGCTACCGCGACTTCTGCGCCCGCCACGGCATCCACGACTGCGATCCGCAGGCGTACGATGCCGCCGTCGCGAGCGCGTCGGCCCTTCTCGACGAGTCGGACGATCTCGCCTACGACCCGGCGTTCTTCCTGCGCTACATCCGCCACCTGATCGAGCGGATGGGCGGGTCGGGCCCCAACCTCGATCGCTGCGCCGCGGAGGTCTATCGCGAGTGGGCCGCCTGCCACCACTTCAAGCTGTACGACGACGTCCTCCCGGCGTTCCGCGAGCTGCGGGTGAGAGGCCTGCGGCTCGGCCTCATCTCGAACACCCACCGCTCGCTCGGCGATTTCGCCAGCCACTTCGAGTTGGATGGGCTGGTGTCGGGTTGGGTCTCCTCGTGCGAGCACGGGTTCAACAAGCCGCACCCGAGCATCTTCAGGACGGCACTGAACCTGCTGGGAGTCGAGGCCGGCGAGGCGGTGATGGTGGGCGACAGCTATCGGCACGACATCGAGGGCGCCCGCTCGGTCGGCATGCGCGGCATCCTGCTGCGGCGTTCCGCCCCGCCAGCCGGTCCGCTTCGGCCGTGCGCCGTCACGCTGCCGTCCGACGTCGTCGTGGTGCGCTCGCTTTGCGAGGTGGCGCCGGTGCTGTCGTCTGCTTCGCGGCCTTGAGCCCGCCTTCGCCACGCGCTCGCTACGCTCGCGGCTACGGCGGGGCAAGCCCTTGAGTCCTGAGCCCTGAGTCTTCCTTATGTCCTGTCTCTTCTGCGCCATCCTCGCCCACGAAGTTCCCGGTCAGATCCTGTACGAAGACGACACCCTCGCCGTCCTGCAGGACGTCAGGCCGCAGGCTCCGACCCACGTGCTGGTGATCCCGCGACGGCACATCGCCACGCTCAACGATCTGCGTCCCGAGGACGACGCGCTGGTGGGGGCGATGTTCCGGCGGGCGGCAGCCGTCGCGGCCGAACGCGGTATCGCCGCGGCGGGTTACCGCACGGTCTTCAACTGCAACCGGCAGGCGGGTCAGTCGGTGTTCCACATCCACCTGCACGTGATCGGCGGCCGCCCCCTCGGCTGGCCGCCGGGGTAGTAGCGCCGGCCTCCGTCCCGCGGCTTGGACTAAGGCCGCCGCACGGCCGCGGTACGAGGGATTCCCTGGAGGTCGGCGCGGATCCTCACCATCTCCAGCGGGCTCGACGCCACCGCGGCCTGCACAGCCTGCGCCTGTCCATCGCCGAACTCGAACACCAGCCAGCCGCCCGGCATGAGCGCCTCCAAGGCAGCCGCCAGCAGCGCCCGCACGACGTCGAGTCCGTCAGGGCCGCCGTCGAGGGCCGCTCGCGGCTCGTGCAGGCGAACCTCGGGCGGCAGGGTCTCGATGTCGCGTGTGGGTATGTACGGCGGGTTCGACACGACGAGGGCGAGGCCAGCCGCACCGCCGAGCAACGAGGCGCGCTCGAACGTGATGCGCCCGGCGACGCCGTGGCGGGCCGCGTTCTCGCGGGCCACCTCGAGTGCGGCCGCCGAGACGTCGGTCGCGAGCACGCTCGCGGCCGGCAGCTCGATGGCGAGGGAGACTGCGAGGCAGCCCGAACCGGTGCCGACGTCGGCGACCGAGGCGCGACGCGGGAGCGTGGCGGCGCAGGCCAGGGCTTCCTCGACCACCAGCTCGGTCTCGGGGCGCGGCGTGAGCACGTCGCGGGTCACCCGGAACTCGAGGCCCCAGAACTCGCGGCGGCCGAGGACCAGGGAAATCGGCTCGCGGCGTGCGCGCCGCTCGATCAGCGCCTCGAAGGCCGGCCCGGTTCTCTCGGTGGCCGGGTCGTCCTGGTGGGCCAGGAACCGGGCGCGATCCCAGCCGCCGAGGGCCTCCCTGAGCAGCAGCTCGGCGTCCATCGCCGCCTCGCCCGGCTCGATGCCCGCGCCCGCCAGGCGCGCGCGGCCCAGCGCGGCGAGCTGCCGCGGCGTCGCCGGCGAGTCAGGTGAGGCGGCCATCTGCGTCAGGAGACCGCGGTGACTTCCTTCAGCTTCTCAGTCTGGAAGTGCGTGGAGAGCTGCTCGATCAGCTCGCCGAGCGCCCCGTTCATCACGTTGACGATCTGGTGGGTGGTGAAGTTGATGCGGTGATCGGTGATGCGGCTCTGCGGGAAGTTGTAGGTACGGATCTTCTCCGATCGCTCGCCCGTGCCGACCTGGCTGCGACGGTCCTTGGCGATGGCCTCCTGCTGCCGCCGCAGCTCCATCTCGTACAGCCGCGACCGCAGCACCTTCATCGCCTTCGCGCGGTTCTTGATCTGCGACTTCTCGTCCTGCTGCGAGACGACGATGCCGGTGGGGATGTGAGTGATGCGGACGGCGGAGTACGTCGTGTTGACGCTCTGCCCGCCCGGGCCGCTCGAGCAGAAGGTGTCGATGCGGAGGTCCTTCGGATCGATCGCGATGTCCACCTCCTCGGCCTCGGGCAGGACCGCCACCGTGGCGGTGGAGGTGTGGATGCGGCCGCTCGCCTCGGTGGCGGGCACGCGCTGCACCCGGTGCACGCCGCTCTCGTACTTCAGGCGGCTGTAGACCTGGCGCCCCTCGACCAGGGCGATCACTTCCTTCATCCCCCCGACGCCCGACTCGCTCGTGGACAGCACCTCGACCCGCCAGCCGTTGGACTCGGCGTACCGCGAGTACATCCGGAACAGTTCGGCGGCAAACAGCGCCGCCTCCTCGCCGCCCGTGCCCGCGCGGATCTCGAGCACGACGTTCTTCTCATCGTTCGGGTCACGGGGCAGCAGGAGGACCTTGATCTCCTGCTCGAGCGCCTCTCGCCGCGCCTCGAGCGACTGCAGCTCCTCCTGTGCCAGCTCGCGCATGTCGGGGTCACTGGCGAGCTCCCTCGCCTGGGCGATCTGGGTGAGCACCGACTTGAACTCGCGGAACCGCTCGACCAGGGGTTCGATCTCGGCGAGGGCCTTGGCGTGCGTGCGGTACTCGGCCGGATCGTTCTGCACGGCCGGGTCGGCAATCCGCGCCAGCAGTTCCTCGTACCGCGACTCGATGGAGTTCAGCTTGTCTATCATGACCGTCCCGTAGGGTGCTGAAAGAAGAACTCAGCCGCCCGAGACCGGCGGCAGGAACGCCACCTCGTCGCCGTCGGCGAGCTCCTTCGTCCGGCGCGCGAACTCCTGGTTCACGGCGGCCGAAACCGATGTCGAGTGCGGGCGCAGGCTGGGGAACTCGTCGGCCAGCGCCTCCCAGAGGGCGGCTACCGTGGCCCCGGCGGGCACCTCGCGGCGAAGCTCGCCCGATCCGGCCAGCTCGCGCAACCGAGCGAAAAGTCGCACCCTCACCTGCATGCGCGTTCGTACGCCCGCCCCCGGGCCTCGGGGTCGGCGGGATCCGCCACCGCCCCTTCCACCCAGGACGCCCCATCCTCGAAGCACTCCCGCTTCCACACGGGAGCGACCTGCTTGATGCGCTCGATGAGGTAGCGGCAGGCAGCGAACGCCTCGGCCCGGTGGGGTGCCGAGGCCGCGATGACCACGCTCGCCTCGCCCGGCAGCACGCGTCCGGTCCTGTGGTGCACCGCCGCGCGCGCCGCCGGCCAGTGCTCGCGGGCCTCCTCGAGGAGACCCCTGAACACCCTGACCGCCATCTCGTCGTACGCCTCGTAGTCGAGCCAGGCGACCCTTCGGCCGTCCCGGTCGCCGCGCACCGTGCCGATGAATGTGACGATCGCTCCCGCGCGGGCCGCGGGCTCGTCCGAGGTCACCAGGCGGACCACCTCGGCCGCGTCGAGCGGAGACGACACGATGGCCGCCTGCCGATCGGACATCCAGTAAGTATACCTTTCGATTGCGCTGCCGGCTGGCGACGCGGCTGGGACCGTCGCGGTGGGGCGAGGCGCCTCACCGCGCGAACACGAGGAAGAACTGGAACGGCAGGAAGGTCTCGCGCTTCAGCAGGCGCAGGCCCGCCGCGCTTGCGGCCGCCTCGACGGCCGCCGGGTCTGGCCGTGCGCCGTCTGGGCCGGGTCCTCCGCCTCCCCGCTTGTAGTCCACGATCCCCACGCGGCCCCCTTCCTTCAGCGACCGCCGCACGTTCTCGAGGAAGAGCCGCGGGTTCCCGCTCTGGATCTCGTGGAACGTCTCCACGATCAGCACGGCGTCGAGCGCCTCGATCGGCAGGTTCGGGTCGGTCGGCGTCCCGTGGATCGTTACGACGTTGCGCAGGTTCTCCTTGGCCACCCGCCGCTCGATCGCTTCGAGCATCTGCGGCTGCACGTCCTGCGCGTAGACGATCCCGTTCGGCCCCACCCGGCGCGCCAGCCTGACCGTGAACCACCCGCCGCCCGCGCCGACGTCGGCGACCTTCGACCCGTCCGCGATGCCGAGCGAGTCCATGATCCGCTCGGGCCGCTGCCAGACGTCCCGATCGGGGCTTTCGAGCAGGCCCAGGTCCTCGGGCGGGAACAGGCGGCCGTGCCGCTGCTGGTTCTGCCCGGTGACGGCGGCCGGCAGGCCGGCCAGGACCGCCATGGCTATCGCCGCCCCGATTGCCGCGCGCGCCCTGGCTCTCACTGTCCCGGCACCCCCGGCCTGGTCATCTCCTCCGGCGAGAGGATGCGATCCAACCGCTCGCGATCGATCAGGCCGCGCTCGAGGACGAGGTCCCGGATGGGACGCCCCGTCCGCACCGACTCTTTCGCGATCTCCGCCGTGGCGGCGTACCCGATGTAGGGGCTGAGCGCGGTGGCGACGGCGGTGCTCCGCTCCAGCAGCTCCCGGCAGCGCGCCGGGTCGGCGGTCAGGCCGTCCACCGTGCGCTCGGCCAGCGACCTCATCGCCTGGCGCAGGATGGTCGAGGCGTGGAGGGCGTTCCAGGCAATCACCGGCATCATCACGTTCAGCTCGAGCTGACCGGCCTCGGCGGAGATCGCGATCGTGGTGTCGCACCCGATCACCTGGTAGCAGACCTGGTTCACCATCTCGGGCACCGAGGGGTTCACCTTGCCCGGCATGATCGAGGAGCCCGGCTGCACCGCAGGCAGCTGGATCTCCCCAAGCCCCGCACGAGGGCCCATCCCCAGGAGCCGCAAGTCGCTCGCGATCTTGCCGATCTCCACGGCCAGGCGCCGCACCGCTCCCGAGTACGCCAGCACGTCGCCCATGCTCTGCGTGACGCGAAACAGGTTGGCGGCCGGGCGCACGTCCAGGCCCGTCTGCTCGCGCAGGTTCTCGATCACGAGCCGCACGTACTCGTCGCCTGCGTTCAGCCCGGTGCCCACGGCGGTCGCGCCGAGGTTCAGCTCGCGCAGCCCGTCGGCCGAGGCGGCAACCCCCGTGGCGCCCGCCTCGACCGAGGCGCGGAACCCCGAGAACTCCTGGCCGAGGGTGATGGGCACCGCGTCCTGGAGGTGCGTGCGCCCCACCTTGAGGATCCCGTCGAACGCCGACGCCTTGCGGCCGAGCGAGCCGGCGAGGCGCGCGGCCGCCCCCAGCAGCGGCTCGAGGCCGAGCAGCAGCGCCAGGCGCGTGGCCGCCGGGAAGACGTCGTTGGTCGACTGGCCCATATTGACGTGGTCGTTGGGGTGCACCACGTGGTACGTGCCGCGAGGCCCGCCCAGGATCTCAGCGGCGCGGTTGGCCAGCACCTCGTTCGCGTTCATGTTGTGCGAGGTGCCGGCCCCGGCCTGGTACACGTCCACGACGAACTGGTCGCGCCAGGCCCCGGCCAGCACCTCGTCGGCTGCCGTCACGATCGCGCGCGCCGTGTCGGCGGCCAGCCGGCCCAGCGCGGCGTTTGCCCGCGCCGCTGCCTTCTTCACCTGCACGGTGGCGGTCACCAGGTCGTGGTGGGCGCGCAGGCCGCTGATCGGAAAGTTGTCCACGGCCCGCTGGGTCTGGATCCCGTAGAGCGCGTCGGCGGGGACCTGACGCTCGCCGAGGGGGTCGCGTTCGGTGCGGTAGTTCAAGGCCTGCCACCTCGCGGGGCGGGGGGCCGCACCCGCTTCACAGCCCCGAAGGCCTGTGCCGGTCTCCGGTGCGGAGGCCGGCGCCTGCGAAGCCGGCACACGAAGACCCGCACCGTTCCTTTGGCGATATACTCTGCGCCATGTTACCAGCATTCCTCGGCAGCATGCTCGAGCTCATCGTCAAGACGTCCACCGACCTGGCGCCCGACGTGCGCGCGGCGATGAAGACCGCGCTCGAGCAGGAGCCGGCCGGGACCCAGTCGGCGCAGGCGCTCACGATCATCGCGCAGAACATCGACCAGGCGGTGGAGGGCGAGGGGGCGATCTGCCAGGACACCGGCATGCCGACCTTCGAGATCCACGCGCCGATCGGTGCCGACCAGGCCTGGATGGCTCGCCAGATCCAGGACGCGATCGCGGAGGCGACTCGCCGGGGGAAGCTGCGCCCGAATTCCGTCGACTCGATCACGGGGAAGAACTCTGGCAACAACCTCGGCCCGGGCACGCCGGTCATCCACTTCACGCAGTGGGACAAGGACGAGATCGAGGTCAGGCTGCTGCTGAAGGGAGGCGGCTGCGAGAACACCAACATCCAGTACTCGGTCCCGATCGAACTGACCCACCTCGGGCGCGCCGACCGCAACCTCGACGGCGTGCGCAAGTGCATCCTGCACGCGGTCTGGCAGGCGCAGGGCAAGGGCTGCAGCCCGGGAGCCGTCGGGGTCTGCATCGGCGGCGACCGCGCCACCGGCTACGCCCATGCCAAGCAGCAGCTGTTCCGGCCCCTCGACGACGTGAACCCCGACCCGGCGCTCGCCGATCTCGAAGCGTCGATCATGAAGACCGTGAACGTCCTCGGCATCGGCACGATGGGCTTCGGGGGGAGGACGTCACTCATCGGGTGCAAGGTCGGCGTGCTCAACCGCCTGCCGGCGAGCTTCTTCGTGTCGGTTGCGTACGACTGCTGGGCCTTCCGCCGCCTCGGCGTGGTGCTCGACCCGCGTGACGGCTCGATTGCCCACTGGCTCTACCGCGACCCGGCGCACCCCTCGCTGCCGATGCTCGACCAGGCCGGCTTCCAGCGCAGCGGCCGCGAGGCCGTGCTGTCCCCGCCAATCTCGGAAGAACAGGTTCGCTCGCTGAAGGTCGGCGACGTCGTGCTGCTGAACGGGACGATGTACACCGGCCGCGACTCCGTCCACAGCTACCTGATGAAGAACGATGCCCCGGTCGACTTGCGGGGCGGCGTCCTCTACCACTGCGGGCCGGTGGTGCTGAAGGACGGCGAGGCGTGGAAGATGATGGCTGCCGGCCCAACCACCAGCATCCGCGAAGAGCCCTACCAGGCCGACGTCATCAGGAGGTTCGGCATCCGGGCGGTCATCGGAAAGGGGGGCATGGGGGCGAAGACGCTGGCCGCCCTCGAGGACTCGGGCGCGGTCTACCTGAGCGCGATTGGAGGGGCGGCCCAGTTCTACGCCCGCTGCGTGGAGCGGGTGAGCGGGGTGTCGCTGCTCGACTTCGGTGTGCCCGAGGCGATGTGGCACCTGCAGGTTCGCGATTTCCCCTGCATCGTGACCATGGACTCGCACGGGAACAGCCTGCACAAGGACGTCGAGGCGGCCTCGGCCGGGAAGCTGGCCACCCTGGCGTCCTGAGCCCGCCTCCGTCAAACGCTCGCGACGCTCGCGGCTACACCCAATACGCTATACTTGTGGGGGAAGGAGACCCCCGAAAAAGACATGGCTACCATCAACGTGTCCCCGGTTGCGGCGACCAAGATCACCGAGCTGCTCGCCGAGGAGCAGAAGCAGGAGTGCGGCCTGCGCGTCTTCGTGCAGGGCGGCGGCTGCTCGGGCTTCCAGTACGGGCTCATGATCGAGGAGACCCCCGGCACGACCGATCAGGTCATCGAGTCGAACGGCGTCCGGCTCTACGTCGACCCCATCAGCGTTCGCTACCTGAATGGGGCCGAGGTGGATTTCGTGGACAACGTGGCGGGCGGCGGCTTCACCATCCGCAACCCCAACGCCGTGACGACCTGCGGGTGCGGCCAGTCGTTCACGGTCGACGAGAACTGACGCTCGATCGGGCAGTTGCGGCCGCACCGGGTCGGACGACAGCCCTGCCGGGCGCAACTGCCATGACCCACACCCTTCCCACCCCGGACCTGGACCGGCTCAAACCCGCCGGGACCCGCCGCTCGGGCAAGCGCGAGTTCATCGTCAACGTGTTCCTGCGCCACGAGGGGCACCTGAGCGCCGACGACCTGGTGGAGCTGATCCGCCGCGAGGACAGCCGGATCAGCCGGGCCACCGTCTACCGCGCGCTGCAGTGGATGGAGGAGGCCGGGATCGCCCGGAAGGTGGACTTCGGCGAGGGCCGCTTCCGTTTCGAGCACTCCTATCGGCACCCCCGCCACTTCCACCTGATCTGCAAGTCGTGCGGCCGGTCGTTCGAGTTCCTCAGCTCCGACATCGAGGCGCTGATCGAGGAGGTCGCCTCGGCGAGGGCTTTCTCGGCCCATCAGAGCGTGGTGCAGATCTACGGCGCCTGCGAGGCGTGCCGGACGGGCCGCACGGAGGCCGCCGAGTTCGTGCCGGCCGAGGTGCTCTTCGCGCGCGACGCCCTGCGCATCGCGATTGCGACCGAGCGCAGCGGCCTCGAGTTCTACTCGCGCGCCGCCGCGGTGACGCGCAACCGCCGGGGCCGCGCCGTGTTCGAGCGGCTCGCCCGCGAGGAGCGCGAGCACCTGGAGAAGCTCGAGGCCCGCTACCAGCGGCTGCTCGCCCAGGACCCGCAGCTCGAGTCGCGTCCGACCTTCCTCTTCTTCAAGGGGGCGGCCAACGGGCTGTTCGCCGCCGGCGCCGAGGAGCTGGCCCGCGGCCTGGACGACCGGAAGGCGTTGATGCTCGCCGTCCGGTGCGAGCGCACCTCGCACCGCT
>DAOPQX010000079.1:0-11773 GCA_035348395.1 Vicinamibacterales bacterium
TGCTCGTCGTCGGGGACCGCGAGGCCGAACAGGGCCTGGTGGCCGTGCGCGCGCGCAGTGGCGGCGACCAGGGATCGCGCCCGCTCGACGAGTTCGTCGCCGCGGCCCTGGACGAGATGGCGAGGAAAGGGAAGTAGGGGAGGAGGCTCATATCGCTTTCGATCGCTCCAGCCCACGTCGTGACGACCGCACGCGGATCAACGAGCGCATCCGGGTGAGGGAAGTCCGTGTGATCGATGACGCCGGCCAGCAGCTCGGCATCATGGCGCCGCAGCAGGCGCTGGCCATCGCCCGGCAGAAGGGGCTCGACCTGGTGGAAGTGGCGCCGATGGCGCAGCCGCCGGTCTGCCGGATCATGGACTTCGGCAAGTACCAGTACCAGGAACAGAAACGGTCCCGGGAAGCGCGGAAGCACCAGAAGGTCATCGAGGTCAAGGAGATCAAGTTCCGGCCGAAGGTGGACGAGCACGACTACCAGTTCAAGAAGAAGCACATCGAGCGCTTCCTGGCGGACGGCGACAAGGTGAAGGCGACGATCTTCTTCCGCGGGCGCGAGATGGCCCACCCGGAGATCGGGCGCCGCATCCTCGAGCGCCTCATCCAGGAGCTGAACGAGATCGCAATCGCCGAGTCGATGCCGAGGATGGAGGGCAACACCATGCACACCATCCTCACCCACCGGCCGGCCCCGGGCGGCGGCAAGCCGCAGGCGCCCAAGCCGCCGGCAGGTCAGCCGGCCCCGACGCGGTAGCGGCGCGGTGCACGAACAGCGGTAGAGGGCCTTGGCCCTGCGATGGTCAATTGAGAGACGACGATGCCAAAACTGAAGACCCACCGGGGCGCGGCGAAGCGCTTCAAGAAGACGGGAACCGGGAAGTTCCTGCGGAGCCAGGCGTTCAAGCGCCACCAGCTGAGCTGCAAGACGACCAAGGAGAAGCGCCACCTGACGGGCACCGTGGTGGTCTCCGAGCAGGACACCGCCCGCATCAAGCGGATGCTGCCATACAAGTAGGGCCAGCGTAAGGAGAGACTGCGATGCCTCGTGTGAAACGTGGGACGGTGCGCCGGGCGAAGCGCAAGAAGCTGCTCGGACTCGCCAAGGGCTATTACGCCCGCAAGAGCAAGCTGTACCGCTCGGCCAAGGAGGCGGTCGACACGGCGCTGAAGTACGCGTTCGTCGGCCGCCGCAACAAGAAGCGCGACTTCCGCCGCTTGTGGATCGTCCGCATCAACGCGGCCGCGCACGAGCAGGGGCTCCGGTACAGCGACTTCATGCGCGGGCTCAAGCTGGCCGGCGTGGCTCTCGACCGGAAGATGCTGGCCGACATGGCCGTGAAGGATCCCGCCTCCTTCGCCCGGATCGCGGGGCAGGCCAAGGCCGCGCTCGCGGCGCCCCAGCCGCAGGCGTAGACCGTGCCCGACGCCGCCGCCATCGACCGTCTCCGGGCGGAGTTCGAAGCCGCCCTCGCCGAGGCGTCGTCCGGCGAAGCGCTGCGGGCGCTCCGCGACCGGTATCTCGGACGCAAGGGCGGCGTGGTGGCCTCGCTGATGAAGTCGGTGGCGGCCGCCCCCGCCGCCGATCGGCCTCTCCTTGGCCGCCTCGCCAACGAGCTGAAGCGCGAGGTCGAAACGCGCATCGACCAGGCGCGCGCCGCCCTCGAGGCGTCCCGCCCCGTCGCCGGCGCCGTCGACGTCACGCTGCCCGGCCGCCCCGTCGCCCTCGGCCGCCTCCACCCCGTCACCATCGTCCGCCAGCAGGTCGAGTCGATCTTCGGGCGCATGGGCTTCGAGATCCTCGAGGGCCCGGAACTCGAAGACGACTACCACAACTTCGAAGCGCTCAACATGCCGCCCGAGCACCCCGCGCGCGACATGCAGGACACGTTGTTCCTGGCGCGGCCGGTGCCCCAGAACGCCCCGGCAATCCCGGGATCGCGGCCGTCCCGCGGCCGCCCCCTCGAGCGCCGCCCGGCCACGCTGCTGCGCACGCACACCTCGGGAATGCAGATCCGCTACATGGAGGCGCACCCGCCTCCCGTGCGGGTCGTGGCGATCGGCAAGGTGTTCCGGCGCGACAACCCCGACCTCACGCACACGCCGATGTTCCACCAGTTCGAGGGGCTGCTGGTGGACGAAGGGGTGACCCTGGCCGACCTGAAGGGCACGCTGACCGCGTTCGTCCGCGAGATCTTCTCGCCCGACACGCGCGTGCTGTTCCGGCCCAGCTTCTTCCCCTACACGGAGCCGAGCGCCGAGGTGTTCATCGGCTGCGTGTTCTGTGCGGGCGCCGGCTGCCCGGTGTGCAAGCGCACCGGCTGGCTGGAGATCCTTGGCAGTGGAATGGTGCACCCGGCCGTCCTCGAGGCCGTCGGCTACGATCCCGAGCGCTACACGGGGTTCGCCTTCGGCACCGGGATCGAGCGGGTCGCGATGCTGAAGTACCGAGTGGGCGACCTTCGCCTGTTCTACGAGAACGACCTGCGCTTCCTGGAGCAGTTCTCGCTTTGAAACTCCTCGTCTCGTGGCTCCGTGACTTCGTCGACGTCCAGGTTGCCAACACCGACCTGGCGTCGCTGCTCTCGATGCGTGGTTTCGAGGTGGCGTCGATCGACCCGGTCGCCGCCGCGGGCGCCGCACCCCTGCCCGACGGCGCGGGGCTTCAGCCCGCCGGCGACGCGATCATCGACTTCGAGATCACCGCGAACCGCCCCGACTGCCTGAGCGTCCGCGGCCTGGCGCGCGAGGCGGCCACCGCGCTGCGACTCCCCTACCGCGCAATCCACACGGCGGGTTCGGGCGAGGTCGAGGGCGGCGCTGGCGCGTCGAGTGCCGGGGGCCCGAATGCCCCGCTGTCGGTGCACATCGACGACCCCGAGCTGTGCCCGCGCTACGCCGCGGCGGTCGCGGAGGTGACGGTCGGCCCGTCGCCGCGGTGGATGCAGGACCGGCTCGAAGCCGCCGGTGTCCGCCCGATCAACAACGTGGTCGACGTCACCAACTACGTGCTGATGGAGCTGGGGCAGCCGCTGCACGCCTTCGACCTCGAGCGGCTGGGAGGCCGGCAGCTGCGCGCGCGGCAGGCCCGCGCGGGCGAGCGGCTGCAAACCCTCGACGGCGAGGACCGCGAGCTGGCGGCCGGCATGCTGGTCATCGCCGATGCCACCACCCCGCAGGCGGTCGCCGGCGTGATGGGCGGCGCGCCGACCGAGGTGTGGTCGGGCACCAGGCTCATCGCCCTCGAGAGCGCGTACTTCAAGCCGGCATCCATTCGGCGGACCAGCAAGAAGCTCGGGCTCAGCACCGAGGCGTCGCAGCGCTTCGAGCGCGGCGGCGACATCGGCATCCCCGTGGCGGCCCTCGAGCGCGCGTGCGCGCTGCTCGAGCAGATCGGCGCCGGCACGAGGCGCGGCCCGATCCTCGATTGCTACCCGGCCCCGCGCGGGCCGGTTGCCGTCCCCCTGCGCCGCACCCGGATCGCCGCGCTCCTCGGGATGACAATCCCGGACGAGGAGGTCGAAGCGATCCTCGCCGGCCTGGGCTTCGAGCTGTCGCGCACGGCGGACGGCTGGCAGGCGATGGTGCCCAGCTGGCGCGTGGACGTCGCGCGCGAAGCCGACCTGGTCGAAGAGGTCGGCCGCCACCACGGCTTCGACCGCATCCCGAGCACCTTCCCGGCCCTGCGCGAGGCTCCGCCCCGCCCCGATCCGGTCATCCGGCGGAACCAGACGCTGCGGGTGGCGCTGGTCGGCGCCGGCTTTGCCGAGGCAATCGGCTACAGCTTCATCGAGCGGGCCGCCGCGGCTCCCTTCATCGACACACTGGGCGCGGGCACCGATCCAGGCGCGGCGGGCGACCGCCTCGTGCCCCTCGCCTACCCGCTCTCCGAGCTGTTCGCGGTGCTGCGGCCCTCCCTGCTCCCCGGCCTGCTGGATGCGGTCGTCCGCAACCGCCGCCGCGAGACTGCCGACGTCCGCCTGTTCGAGATCGGCTCCTGCTTCTCGGCCGACGACGGCGAGCGCCGCCGCCTGGCGTTCGTCTGGAGCGGCGCCGGCCGCCCGGCCCACTGGGCGTCCCAGGACGAGCCGGTGACCTTCTTCCACGTGAAGGGGGTCGTCGAGCAGGCCGCCGCGAGCCTGCGGCTGCCGCCGCTGGTGTTCGAGCCTGCCGCCGCAACCTGGCTGGTTCCCGGGCGGGCGGCCAAGGTGTCGTGCGACGGCCGCGTGCTCGGCCTGCTCGGCCAGATCCGGCCCGAGCTGGCCGCCGCGCGCGAGATGCCGGGCGGCGACGCGGTCTACGCCGCCGAACTCGACCTCGAGGCGCTGCACGCGCTCGTGCCCGCAGCGGACGTCCGGGTGGAGCCGCTGCCCCGCTTCCCCTCCGTCGTGCGCGACGTGTCGCTGGTCGTCGATGAAGGCTTGCCTTCGGGAAGCATTCGCGCCACTATTCGGTCTGCGGCGCCCGACACCCTCGTTTCGATCCGCGAGTTCGACCGGTACCAGGGGGCTGGCATCCCCGAGGGCCGGTGCAGCCTGTCGTTCCGGCTCACCTTCAGGTCGCCGGATCGCACGCTCACCGACGCGGAGGTGCAGCAGGCGATGGATCGCGTGGTGGAGGCCGTCAAGGCGGTGCACCAGGCGGTGCAGCGGTAAAGGAGTGAGGTCCCCGTGGCACGAGCAACGGTTCAGGCGGACATCGAGGCGCTCGATCGGCTCGAGCAGAAGGTTCGGACACTGGTGGGAACCATCGGCAGCCTGCAGGCCGAGCAGGCGCGCCTGAGCGAGGAAAACCGGCGCCTCGAGGGCGAGCTCGACTCGCTGCGCGGCCGCCTGCAGGACGCCGAGAGCGCCTCGGGCGAGCTGGCGGCCCTCCGCCAGGAGCGCGACGAGGTGCGCTCGCGGGTGGCGGGCATGCTGGAGGCGCTCGAGGGCCTGGACCTCTGATCGTGGCCGAACCTGCCCGCGTCATCTCGGTGGAAATCCTCGGGCAGCAGTACCCGATCCGCAGTTCGCTCGACGCACGCTACGTGGCCAGGCTGGCCGCGTACGTCGACGAGAAGATCCGGACGACGGCCGACCTGACGCCTGCCACCGACACGGTGCGCCTGGCCGTCCTGGCCGCGCTGAACATCGCCGACGAGTGCTTCCACGCGCGCGAGGACGACGAGGTCCGGCGCGAGGCGGTGCTCGAGCGCGTGGCCCGCCTCGAAGCGCTGATCGACGAGGCGCTTGGGGGCTAGTTTTGTCCCTTGCTTCTGCCAGGGTGACGGTCTAAGATCGTCGCAGACAATTGAGTACCCTGCTTTGCCCGTGATGGATGTGAGGCTCGCTTGAGCCAACATTTCCAACAAGCGGACTGTTAGGTCGCGCCGTGTGCATGCCTCCGCGCGAGGAAGCCTGACGCGCGATCAACAAGGCGGTCCCACCTGCGTTACGCAGGTTCAAACGACCTCCCCACACGGCAAAGCGGGGCCTTTCTTCTTTCTCTCTCTCCCATCGAGGTCGGTTCGCGGGGGGGCCGCTCGTCCCCGCCGTTGGTAGCCGGGCCCCCGCGTATCCTGTTTTTGAGGGGACTCGAAAAGGGATGCCAATGCCCGGTGCCGTCACCCTCGCCCTCTCGATCGTCGCGGCGGCCATCGCCGTCGGCGTCTTCGCCTACTGGTTCGCCTCACGCAAGCGCATCGCCGCCGAGACCATCGGCCGGGCCGAGGAGCAGTGCCGCCAGTTGCTCCGCGAGGCCGAGCGCGAGGGGGAGACCCGCAAGAAGGAAGCCCTCTTCGAGGCCAAGGAGCGCGCCCACCAGCTGGTGATGGAGGCCGAGCGGCTGGCCGAGGACCGCCGGCAGCAGGTCGGCCGGCTCGAGCAGGTGCTCGGCAAGAAGGAGGAGAAGCTCACCGAGCGGCTGGCCGCGGCCGAGCAGCAGGAGCGCGAGCTGCGGGCGCGCGAGCAGAGCATCCGGGACCGCGAGCGAGCCACCGCGGCGGCGGCCGCCAAGTACGAGCAGCTCGTGGCCGACCAGCAGCGCGAGCTGCAGCGGGTCGCCGGCCTCACCACCGACGAGGCCCGCGAGATCCTCCTCAAGCAGATCGAGTCGGACGCCCGCCGCGATGCCGCCAACACGGTCAAGCGGATCGAGGCCGAGGCCCGCGAGCAGGCCGCCGCCCGCGCCAAGCAGATCGTCACCGAGGCGATCCAGCGCAGCGCCCCCGAGCACGCCACCGAGACCACCGTCTCGGTGGTCGACCTGCCGAGCGACGACCTGAAGGGGCGCATCATCGGCCGCGAGGGGCGCAACATCCGGGCGCTCGAGATTGCCACCGGCGTCGACCTCATCGTGGACGACACGCCCGGGGCCATCATCCTCTCGGGCTTCGACCCCTACCGCCGCGAGATTGCCAAGCAGGCAATCGAGCGGCTGATCGCCGACGGGCGCATCCACCCGGCGCGCATCGAGGAGGTGGTCGAGAAGGTGAAGGCCGAGCTCGAGGAGAGCGTGCGCCGCGAGGGCGAGGCGGCCGCGTTCGAGATGGGCATCCACGACCTCCACCCCGAGGTGCACCGCCTGATGGGGCGCCTCAAGTTCCGCACCAGCTACGGGCAGAACGTCCTCACCCACTCCAAGGAGGTTGCGTACCTCGCGGGCATGATGGCGCGCGAGCTCGACCTCGACTGGCACACGACCGTGCGGGCCGCCTTCCTCCACGACATCGGCAAGGCGATCGACCGGGAGATGCAGGGCACCCACCTCGAGATCGGCGTCGACTTCCTTCGCCGCCACGGCGAGACCCCGGCCATCACCGCGATCGTCGCGTCGCACCACATGGACACCGACTGGCCGTGCGTCGAGGCCATGCTGGTGCAGGCGGCCGACGCGATCTCCGCGGCGCGGCCCGGCGCCCGCCGCGACATCCTCGAGTCGTACGTCAAGCGGCTCGAGAAGCTCGAGAGCATCGCCGACTCCTTCAAGGGCGTCGCGAAGTCGTTCGCGCTGCAGGCCGGCCGCGAGATCCGGATCATGGTCGAGAGCGAGCGGATCACCGACGAGGAAGCCGTCTGGCTCTCGAAGGACATCGCGCGGCGCATCGAGAGCGAGCTCGAATACCCCGGCCAGATCAAGGTCACCGTCATCCGCGAGACGCGGGCCGTGGAGTACGCGAAATAGCGTGCCAGCGCCCAAGGTCGGCGACATCGGCGAGCGCGAGGTGATCCGCCGGATTCGCCGGCGGCTGCCCGCCCCACCAGACTGGCTGCGCACCCCCATCGGCGACGACGCGGCCGTCGTGCGCCCGCCCCGGAACCGCGACGAGGTGGTCACCACCGACGCGATGGTCGAGGGGATTCACTTCGACCGGTCGTACGTCCCCCCCGCCGCGATCGGCGCCAAGGCCCTCGCCGTCAACCTCAGCGACCTGGCCGCGATGGGCGCCGAGCCCCGCCTGGCCCTGTTGTCGCTGATCCTCCCGGCCGATACGACCGTTAGCGACCTCGAGTCGCTCGTCGACGGCATGCTGGGAATGGCGGCGCGCCACGGCGTCACGCTGGCCGGCGGCAACGTCGCGCGCTCCCCCGGCCCCCTGGTCGTCGACCTCACCGCGATCGGGTGCGTCAAGCCCCGCGACGTGCTGCTTCGCCGCGGCGCCAGGCCTGGAGACGGGATCTACGTCAGCGGCGCGGTCGGCGCGGCGCGCGCCGGCCTGCTGTCGCTGCACGGTGCGCATAACGTCGCGGGGCCCGCGGAAGGTGACGGCCTGGACGAGGTGCGGGCGCGGTTCCTCGTGCCCGAGCCCCGCGTCCGCCTTGGCCTGCTGCTGGCGAGGAACCGCGTTGCCTCGGCCTGCATGGACCTGAGCGACGGGCTGGCCGACGCCGTCCGCGGCGTGGCGGCCGCGGGCCGGGTGGGGGCGATCGTCGAGGCCGAGGCGCTGCCCATCCCCGGCGCGGCCCGGCGGATCTTCGAGGTTGCGGGGCTCGATTCGATCGAGGCGGCGCTGGAGGGTGGCGAGGACTACGAGCTGCTCTTCACGGTACCGCGCCGCCGCCGCCGGGCCCTGACCGCGGTGCTGGCGCTCGTCCCGGACGTCGCCTGCACGCGCATCGGCCACGTGACGGCGGAGCGGCGGATCGTGCTCCGGCGGGAGGGCGTGGAAAGGGCGCTCCCCGCCGGCTACTCGCACTTCACGGGATGAAGGGCATACGCCATTCGCTCTGGCGCAAGCTGGTGGTCACGCTGATCGCCGGGGCGGGGTTCGTCCTCCTCTACCAGGCCACGATCTTCGACTCGCGCTACGCCGCGCGCCAGGCTCTGCTGCGCGAAGACGTGGCCGACCCCGGACCCGGCACCCGCCTTCGTTTCCTCGCGACCGCGTACTGCAAGGGCGACATCACCGCCTCGGGCCTCCCGCCGCGCCACGGCATCGCCGCCGCCGATCCCGACCTGCTGCCGGTCGGATCGGTAGTGCAGATCGTGCGCGGCGCCAAGGGCTACGAGGGGGTCTACACCATCATGGACACCGGCCCGGTAGTGCGAGGCCGGCGCCTCGACCTCTACATCTGGAGCTGCAACGAGGCACTCCAGTTCGGCCGCCGCTCGGTGCAGGTGGTCGTCCTGCGCCTCGGCTGGAACCCCGCCGCCTCGGGCCCCTCCCTGCTCGACAAGCTTCTCCCCTGGCGGACTCGCCAGTAGCACAGGCGTCCCGCCTGTGCCAGCCTCACAGGCGTCCCGCCTGTGCCCAGCCTCACAGGCGTCGCGCCTGTGCCCAGCCTCACAGGCGAGACGGCTGTGCCCAGCCTCACAGGCGAGACGGCTGTGCCCAGCCTCACAGGCGAGACGCCTGTGCCCAGCCTCACAGGCGAGACGCCTGTGCTACTGGCTGCGGGTGGCCTTCGGGTTGCAGCTTTACGGCCGGGCGTCCGAATGGTCGGGGCCCCATCAGAAAAGGAAGTATGAGAATCGCGCAAGTTGCCCCGCTCTTCGAGAGCGTGCCGCCAAAGCTCTACGGCGGCACCGAACGTGTCGTGTCGTACCTGACCGAGGAACTCGTCCGCCTCGGCCACCAGGTCACGCTCTTCGCCACCGGTGACTCACGCACCTCGGCCAGGCTCGTGCCGGTGTGGCCGCAGGCGCTGCGGCTGGACGAGACGTGCGCCGACCAGCTGGCGCCGCACGTGCTGATGATCGAGCAGGTGGCACGCATGGCGGATCAGTTCGACGTCATCCATTTTCATGTGGCCCAGTTGCACCTGCCCCTCGCGCGGCGCCTGCACGGCGTGGCCCACCTGACCACGCTTCACGGCCGGCTCGACCTCCCGGAGCTCGTCCCGCTGTTCGACGAGTTTTCCGAGATCCCGGTCGTCTCGATCTCCGACGCGCAGCGCCAGCCCCTGCCGCGCGCGGCCTGGGTTGGCACCGTGCATCACGGCCTGCCGGCCGGCCTGCTGCCGTTCAGCCCCGGCCCCGGCGAATACCTCGCCTTCCTCGGCCGGGTGTCGCCCGAGAAGGGAGTGGGCCGCGCCATCGCGATCGCCAGGGCGTGCGGCATCCCACTCCGCATCGCGGCGAAGGTGGATCCGGCCGACCGCGTGTACTTCGAGACCGAGATTCGCCCGCTGCTCGACGACCCGCTCGTCGAGTTCATCGGCGAGATCGGCGAGAACGAAAAGGGGCCGTTCCTTGGCGGCGCGCGGGCACTGCTCTTCCCGATCGACTGGCCCGAGCCGTTCGGCGTCGTCATGATCGAAGCGCTGGCGTGCGGGCTCCCGGTGGTGGCCTTCGAGGGCGGATCGGTGGGCGAGGTGATCTCGAATGGGGTGAACGGGTTCGTCGTGCGCAGCGTGGAGGAGGCGGTGCACGCCGTCCACCGGATCGGCTCGATCGACCGGCGGGCGTGCCGCGCCGATTTCGAACGGCGCTTCACCGCCTCGCGGATGGCGGCGGATTACCTGGCGCTGTACCGCGCGGTCCGCCGTGCGGCCGCCGCGTTCCGCCTGCCCCGCCCCGCCCTGTCGCCCGCCGTCGAGGCGCCCGTGGCCGCCGGCGAGGCGCCCGTGCCGGCCGGCGAGTACGGCGGCCCCGCGAACGGGCGCAGCGGCTTCACCGGTGGGGCACGGCGGGCGAACGATCTCGGCGAGAGCGGACACCTATGACGGGCCCGGCGTCCAAGCCCGGAGGTGTGCGCCTCGACGAGTTCGCGATCATCAGCGGCGGCGACCGGGGGGGCGCGCCCTCGCGCGTCCTGAAGCAGGGCGACACCTTCGGCGTCTTCGATCTCCACGGCGACGCGGTCCCCGAGGGGGCGCGCGAGCACGGCCTCTATCACGAGGGGACCCGCTTCCTGTCCCGTCTCGAGCTGCGCTTCGGGAAGAGCCGGCCCCTGCTGCTCGGGTCGCGGATCAGCGACGACAACACCGTGCTCGCGGTCGACCTGACGAACCCGGACGTGGTGAAGGACGGCCGCCCCCTGGTGCGGCGCGGCATACTGCACGTGTTCCGCGCGCGCCTTCTCTGGGACGGCCACTGCCTCGAGCGGATTCGGCTGTCGAACCACGCGCTGCACCCCATCGAGCTGCCGCTGACCCTCGTCTTCGACGCCGACTACGCCGATCTCTTCGAGGTTCGCGGCACGCACCGCGCCAGCCGGGGCCGGCTCTTCGCCCCCTCGATCGCCCCCGACTCCGCGCTGCTCCGGTACGAGGGGCTGGACGGCCTCGAGCGGCGGACGCGCCTCGAGTGGAGCGCGGCGGCCGATCGGGTCGAGGATCACGGGGCCACCTTCTCGGTCTCCCTCGACCCGCACGAGGTGAGGGAGATCGAACTGTCGATCGCCTTCGAGCTGGGGGCCGTCACGCGCCCGGCCCGAAGCTACGACGCGGCGCTGTCGTCGCTCAAGGGGGAGATGGCGGCCCTCCAGGCCCGCGAGTGCGGCGTCCTCACCTCGAACGAGAGCTTCAATCGCTGGCTCCGCCGCTCCTCGGCCGACCTGCGCATGATGCTCACCGAGACCCCGTCGGGACCCTATCCCTACGCCGGCATCCCCTGGTACAGCACCCCGTTCGGCCGCGACGGCCTGCTGACCGCGTACGAAATGCTGTGGGCGGCGCCGGACGTGGCCCGGGGCGTGCTCGCGTTTTTGGCCGAGACGCAGGCGAAGGTTGTCTCCGACGACCAGGACGCGCAACCCGGCAAGATCATCCACGAGATGCGGGCCGGCGAGATGGCGGCGCTCGGGGAGATCCCGTTCGGGCGCTACTACGGCAGCGTGGATGCCACGCCCCTCTTCGTGATGCTGGCCCACGCCTACTTCGGGCGGACGGCCGACCGGGCGTTCCTCGACCGCCTGTGGCCGCACCTGCTCGCGGCCCTGGAATGGATGGAGGAATACGGCGACCTGGACGGCGATCTCTTCATCGAGTACGCCCGCCGCAGCCCGTCCGGCCTGCTGCACCAGGGGTGGAAAGACTCGAACGACTCGGTCTTCCACGAGGACGGCGAGCTGGCGGAAGGGCCGATCGCCCTCTGCGAGGTGCAGGCGTACGCGTACGGCGCCTGGACCGGCGCCGCCGCCCTTGCCGAGGTGCGGGGCGACCTGGCCCGCGCCCGCGGGTGGCGCGACAGGGCCGCCGCCCTTCGCGAGCGGTTCGATCACGCCTTCTGGTGCGAGCCGCTCGGGACCTACGCCCTCGCGCTCGACGGGCAGAAGCGCCCCTGCCGGGTGCGGACCTCGAACGCCGGGCATTGCCTGTTCAGCGGCCTCGCGACGCGGCCCCGCGCCCGGAGCGTG
>DAOPQX010000080.1:0-10082 GCA_035348395.1 Vicinamibacterales bacterium
CCGGGCTGGGCATCTCGGTGGACGGCGATCGCATCCCGATCCGCCCCGAGACGCGGGCGATCTGCGACGCTCTCGGCGTCGATCCGCTTCGGCTCATCGCCTCGGGCGCGCTCCTGGCAGCCACGCGCGCCTCCGACGCCGGCCCCGTTCTCGATGTTCTTCAGGACCTGTCGATCCCCGCCGCCGTGGTCGCCGAACTGCGCGCCGCGCCCGAAGGCCGGGTCATCTCGCTTGCCGGCCGGACGCAGCCGCTCGAGCTGCCGGCACGGGACGAGATCGCACGCCTCTTCGAGCAGTGACCCAGTAGCACAGGCGTCCTGCCTGTGAGACGCAGTGACAACTCAGTGGCACAGGCGTCCCGCCTGTGGGGCCTAGTAGCACAGGCGTCTCGCCTGTGGAGCCCAGTGGCACAGGCGTCCCGCCTGTGGGACCCAGTAGCACAGGCGTCCCGCCTGTGCGCGATCGGCACGAATCGTGAAAGACGGCCCGTCTGCTCCGCGCTGCAATGTTGCCGCGGGCCTTGAACGACCTGGAGCACGCAGACGATGGCCGACCAGTCCTCGCGCAAGCTGTTTGTCAACCTGCCGGTGCGCGACTTGAAGAGGGCGATGGAATTCTTCGGCGCCCTCGATTTTCGCTTCAATCCGAAGTTCACCGACGAGAACGCGGCCTGCATGATCCTCAGCGACGAGGCGTACGTCATGCTGCTCGCCGAGCCTTTCTTTCGGACCTTCACGAAGAGAGAGCCGGCTGACACGTCCCGCTACACGGAAGCACTTCTTGCGCTCTCCTGCGGGAGCCGCGCCGAGGTGGACGAGCTGGTGGGGAAGGCCGTCGCCGCGGGGGGCTCGCACGCCATGGACCCGACGGACCACGGCTTCATGTATGGCTGGAGCTTCTACGATCCGGACGGCCACCACTGGGAGGTCTTCTGGATGGACCCGGCGGCGCGATGACGAGGCGGCCAAAGCCCAGCGGAGCGACGGGTCTCGTGCGCGAGGATGACGGTGTTTCGGCGAGGGACGTGCTCGAGGCGGCTCCCGACGCGCTGGTCGTCGCCGACGAGGCCGGCACGATCGTCAGGGTCAACCTCGCGGCCGAGCAGCTGTTCGGCTACGCGCCGGGGGAGCTGACGGGCAAGCCAGTGGAGGTGCTCGTGCCCGAGGTGTACCGGGACGCGCACGTCGGCCACCGGCTGGGCTACAACCGCAGGATGCGGCGCAGGCCGATGGGCAGTGGGCCCGAGCTGTACGGGCTGCGAAGGGATGGCAGCGAGTTCCCGGTCGAGATCAGTCTGTCGCCGCTGATGACCGCGCGGGGCACCGTCGTCATCGCGGCCGTCCGGGACATCTCGGCGAGGAAGCAAGCGGAGGCCGAGCGCAGTCACCTGATCCGGGAGCGGGCGCTCTACGCGGAGATCTCGCGGCTGGCCAGGCGGGACGCCCTCACCGGCCTGCCCAACCGCACGCTGCTGGTGGACCGGGTGGGGGCGGCCATCGCCTCGGCCCAGAGGCACCAGCACAAGCTGGCGGTGATCTTCCTCGACCTCGACCGCTTCAAGCACGTCAACGATTCGCTCGGCCACGCGGTGGGTGACCGGCTGCTGCGGTCGGTGGCGTCGCGGCTCACGGGCGCCGTGCGGGCCAGCGACACGGTGAGCCGGCAGGGGGGCGACGAGTTCGTGATCCTCCTCTCCGAGGTCCGGCACCGGGAAGACGTCGTCGTAGCGGCCGGGAAGATCGTGGCGGCGCTTGCGCAGCCGCACCAGGTGGACGGGCAGGACCTGTACGTCACGGCCAGTCTCGGGATTGCCGTGTACGACGAGGACGGCGCCGACGTTCACACGCTGATCAAGAACGCCGACGTCGCGATGTACTACGCGAAGGACCACGGGCGCGACAACTACCAGTTCTTCACGCCCGAGATGAACGCCCGGATCGTCGAGCGGCAGGCGCTCGAGGGGAACCTTCGCCGGGCGATCGAGCGGCGCGAGTTCCTCCTCTACTACCAGCCGAAGGTTGACCTCGAGACGGGCCGGATGATCGGCGCCGAGGCACTGATCCGGTGGCAGCACCCGGTGCGGGGGCTGCTGCCGCCGCAGCGGTTCGTGCCGGTGGCCGAGGACAGCGGCCTGATCGTGCCGATCGGGCAGTGGGTGCTCCACGAGGCGTGCCGCCAGGCGCGCGAGTGGCAGGCGGCAGGCCTGCACCCCGTGCCGATCGCGGTGAACATCTCGGCGCTCGAGTTCCGGAGCAAGAACTTCCTCGAGCGCGTGAGGCGCACGCTGGACGAAACGGGACTCGAGCCGCGGTTCCTCGAGCTGGAGCTGACCGAGAGCGTGCTGATGGAGAGCGTGGACGAGACCGCCGAGGTGCTGCGGGAGCTGAAGGCGATGGGGCTGCGGCTCGCGGTCGACGACTTCGGGACCGGCTACTCGAGCCTGAGCTATTTGACGCAGTTCCCGATCGACGCCCTGAAGGTGGACCAGTCGTTCGTGCGCGACATCGCGCCGCGGGACGGGTCGCCGATCATCACGGCGGTGATCAGCATGGGCAAGAGCCTCAACCAGCGGGTGATTGCCGAGGGCGTCGAGACCTGGGTGCAGGTGGAGTTCCTGCGGGCGCAGCAGTGCGAGGAGGCGCAGGGCTTCCACTTCGGCCGCCCGCTCGCGGCCGACCAGTTCGCGGCGCTGCTTGGGTAGGCAGCCAACGAGTGAGAAATGGGGCCAGGCCCCATTTCTCAGGCCTCTTACCGCGTGCCTCCCGCTGTCATGGTGCGGCGGCCGGAGTGCCTCCCTTCGGCGAACTCCTCGATCATCTTCCGGTTGAAGGCCGGGATGTCGTCGGGCTTCCTCGACGTCACCAGCCCCCGGTCCACGATGCACTCCTCGTCCGCCCACTCGGCGCCGGCGTTCCGAAGGTCGGTCTTGAGGGAGGGATACGACGTCAGGCGGACGCCGCCGACGACGCCGGCCTCGGCCAGCAGCCAGGGGGCGTGGCAGATGGCCGCGATTGGCTTGCCCGCGTCGAAGAAGGCGCGCACCAGCTGCACGGCCTTCTCGTTCATTCGCAGCTTGTCGGGGTTCATCACGCCGCCCGGCAGCATCAGGCCGTCGTAGTCGGCCTCGCGCGCCGAATCGAGGGGCTTGTCCACCCCTACCTCGTCACCCCACTCGGTGTGGTTCCAGCCGCGGACCTTGCCCTGCCGGGGTGAGACGATCTCGACTCTTGCGCCGGCCTGCTCGAGGGCCTTGCGCGGCTCGACGAGCTCGACCTGCTCGAATCCCTGCTCGACCAGGATCGCGATGCGCTTGCCATTCAGGTTGCCGTTCACGAGGCCTACCTCCTCTGATGTGCTCAATCCAAAGGGAAATGGAGGACGCGTCCGCACGACGCGCAACCAGGAAGGTGTATCAAGATGCGGGCCAGGGCGAGAGATCCTCGTGAATATCCGGGCCGGGACGTGCACAATGCGGGCATGCAGGAGCTGACTCCTCGGAGAACCTTCCTGAAGCTGGCAGCGGCGAGCGGGACCGTCGCGATGGGGCTGCGGCAGCCGGGAACGTTGGCGCAGGAAGGCGGCGCCGTTGCCGGCGGTGCCGCGGAACGCGCGTGGTGGATCACGGTGCTTCGCCGTCTTGCCGACCCGGTGCTCGAGAACCTCGCCGCGGGAACGCTCAGGTCGCGGATGCCGGTCGAGGGGCCGGCCAACCGGCGCGCGGTGACCCACCTCGAGGCGGTTGGGCGGCTCCTGGCCGGGATTGCGCCGTGGCTCGAGCTGGGTGGCGACACCACGGCCGAGGGGGCTGCGCGTGCGCGGTACGCCAACCTTGCCCGCCGCGCCCTCGGCGTCGGCCTCGACCGGTCTTCACCCGACGCGCTGAACTTCACCGAGGGGGGCCAACCACTCGTCGACGCCGCGTTCCTCGCGCAGGCAATCCTTCGCGCCCCGCGGGCGCTGTGGCAGGCGCTCGAGCCGTCCACGCAGGCCTCTCTCGTCGCCGCCCTGGAATCGACGCGCGCGATCCAGCCGGGGTTCAACAACTGGCTCCTCTTCTCGGCCACGGTCGAGGCGGCGCTTGCACGCATGGGCGCGCGATGGGACCGGGTGCGCGTGGACTACGCGCTGCGGCAGCACGAGCAGTGGTACAAGGGCGACGGCATCTACGGCGACGGCCCGGAGCTCCACTGGGACTACTACAACAGCTTCGTGATCCAGCCGATGCTGCTCGACGTGCTCGATGCGTGCGGCGGCACCTCCCCCGCGTGGCAGGCGCTGGCCGGGCCGGTCGCCAGGCGCGCGCAGCGCTACGCGGCCATCCAGGAACGGCTCATCGCACCCGACGGCAGTTGGCCGCTCGTGGGGAGGTCGCTCGCCTACCGCACGGGAGCGTTCCAGCTGCTGGCGCAGGTGGCGCTGCGGCACGCGCTGCCGGCGGGGTTGACGCCTTGCTCGGTCCGCTCGGCCCTGACGGCGGCGATGCGGCGATCGCTCGAGGCACCGGGCACGTTCGACACTGACGGGTGGCTGCACATCGGCGTCTGCGGGCACCAGCCGGTCATCGGCGAGCGGTATATCTCGACCGGCAGCCTGTACTTGTGCGCGGCGGTGCTGCTGCCGCTGGGCCTTCCGGAAGCCGACGAATTCTGGAGCGGGCCGCCGGCGCCGTGGACGTCGGTGCTCGCCTGGTCGGGGAAGGAGTTCCCGATCGACCACGCGGGCTGAGAAGACGGCTCACGCCTCACGGCTCAAGGCTCAGGGCTTGCCCGCCGTAGCCGCGAGAGTAGCGAGCGTTTGGCGAAGGCGGGCTCACGGGCTTGGGGCGGGCGGAAGGCAGGAGATGACCAGTCGCGAGCGAATGCGGGTGGCGATGCGGCTCGGCCAGCCGGATCGGGTCCCGGTGATGTGCCAGCTGGCCATCGGCCACTACTTCCTCCACGCCGGGGCCGATCCGCTCGAAACCTGGTTCTCGAGCGAGGGATTCGGGGAGGCGCTGATCGCGCTCCAGCGGCGCTACCGCTTCGACGGCATCCTGGTGAACCTGCCGGGGCGCCCGCCAGGCTGGCGCCGGCACGCACGCTCCATCGAGCGCGACGAGGGCAAGAGCGTCATCCGCTGGAAGAACGGCTGGTCCACGGTCTTTCCGCACGACGATCTTCCGTGGGTTCTTCGCCAGGATGGCTCGCGCTTCCGCCCGCCGTTCGCGGAGATCGATCCTGAGGCGCTCTTCTACGTGGAGCCGCACGGGCCGCTCGGGGTGCGCTACCCGTCCGTGCCGGGGTTCGAGGAGGGGGTGGCGGGCGCTGAGGCGCGGTCCGTCCAGGCATTCCCTTCCTACCAGTACGACACCATCGCCTACGTGCGACGGCACGCCGGCGAGGTGTCGGTGCACGGCGAGGTCTTCTCGCCCTTCACGCAGCTGTTCGAGCTGGCCGACCACGCGTCGGTGCTGATGGCCTTGATGACCGACCCGGGTAAGGTTCGCGCGTGCCTCCAGCGGCTGACGGCGGCAGCCATTGCCCTTGCAATCGGGCAGGCTGCCGCCGGGGCGGATGCCATCCTGATCTCGTCCGCCTTCGCCGGCGCCGGCTTCATCTCGCCCGCCCACTACCGGGAGTTCGTCCTGCCGTACGAGAAGCAGGTGATCGACGCCGTGCGGAGGTACCACGACGTTCCGATCTACACGCACACCTGCGGCGCCATCGGCGACCGGCTCGAGTTGATGATGGAGAGCGGCACGAACGGCATCGACACGCTCGATCCCCCGCCGCTCGGCACCGTGCATCTCGCCGACGCGCGCCGCCGGACGCTGGGGCGCGTGTTCCTCAAGGGCAACATCGACCCGGTGAACACAATGCTTCTCGGGACGCCCGATGGCGTCCGGGCCGCGGCACGGGAGTGCTTGTCGGTGGCGGGACGGAGCGGCGGCTACATTCTGAGCACCGCGTGCGCGGTTCCGCCCGCCACCTCGCCCGCGAACATCCTGGCGCTGGCTGACGCCGTGACAGCTGGCGTTCGTGATGGCCCATTGAAGGGCGGGTCGTGACGAGCCTCCGTGTCTCTGTGCCTCTGTGGTTGACGTGGACAAGTAGTGCAGTGTGGGATGGGAATCGAAATTGGAATCGGCAGGCGGAGGGAGTATGGCGATCGAGACGGGGCTGGCGGGGAAGGTGGTGATCGTGACCGGCGCGGCAGCCGGGATCGGCCGGGCAACCGCGGCGTGCTTCGCCAGGGAAGGGGCGCGCGTGGCGGCCTGGGACGTCGTGGGCGCGCAGGCCGCCCTTCTGGTGGACGAGCTGAAGGCGGCCGGGGGCCACGCGATGTTCACCGCCGTGGACGTCACCGACGCGGCCGCCGTCAACCGCGCCGTCGAGGAGACGGTGACGGCGTGGGGCCGGGTGGACGTGCTCGTGAACAACGCCGGCATCCTGCGCGACGGGCTGCTCGTGAAGTGGAAGGACGGGGCATTGACCGGCCAGCTTGGCGACGAGCAGTTCGAGGCGGTGATCGACGTCAACCTGAAGGGGCCGTTCCTCTGCACCCGCGCGGTCGTCCCGCACATGATCCGGGGCGGCGGGGGCGTGATCCTCAACGCCTCGTCGGTGGTCGGCCTCTACGGCAACTTCGGCCAGACCAGCTACGTGGCCAGCAAGGCGGGCGTCATCGGCATGACGAGGGTGTGGGCGCGCGAGCTGGGGCGCCACGGCATTCGCGTGAACGCCGTGGCGCCCGGGTTCATCGGCACGGAGATGGTCCGTCAGATGCCCGGGAAGGTGCTCGACACGATGGTGTCGAAGACCCCCCTGGGGCGGCTCGGCCGCCCCGAGGAGATCGGCAACGCCTACGTGTGGCTCGCCTCCGAGGCCGCTTCCTACGTCACCGGCGCCGTCATCTCGGTGGATGGCGGCGTGGTGACGGGAACGTAACTAGAACAGGAACCTCGCGCTCAGGCGCATCTGTCGCTCGTTGTACGCCGAGGTCACCTGGCCGAACGTCGAGCTGCCGAACGAGGTGTTCGGGTTGTTCATGTGCGCCGTGTTCGGCAGGTTCCAGACGTCGAGGCGGATCTGCGCGATCCGGCTCCCGCCCAGCCCGAACTGCTTGGCCACGCTCACGTCCAGGTTGGTGAAGCGCGGCCCGCGCAGGTCGCCCATGTTGCGGGTGCGGTTGCCCCACGTGTTGGCGGCAGGCGCCGAGAACACCGACGTGTCGAAGTAGTACTTGCCCGGGCCGAAGTCGCCGATGATGGCCGGCGCGCCCGAGCTGTTGGGCCGCTGCGTGTTGCCGGGGGTGTTCAGCGAGGCCGAGCTGGCCGCCGTCACGTCGAGCACCTGGCCCGACTGGTAGGTGAAGATCCCCGACAGCTGCCAGTTGCCCAGCAGGTAGTGCAGGAAGCCCTGCTCCCGCTCGGCGAACCAGGGCAGCGACCAGACGAAGGTCGAGACGTAGACGTGGCGGCGGTCGAAGTTCGAGTAGCCCCAGCTGCGCTCGATGTCGGCCGGCGTGCTCACGCCTCCGTTCTCGTTGGCGTAGTCGCGCGACCTGGCGTAGGTGTACGAGTTGGTGACGAGCCACCCGCCCCGGAATCGCCGGTCCAGCTTGAGCTGCAGCCCGTTGTACCGCGTCTTACCTTTCCACGCGAGGTTCTCGACGCCCGCGGTCTTGCCGTACTTCACGTAGAGCGGCTGGCCGTCGACGCCCGCGCCGAGCTGCAGGCCCGCGTTCATCGGGAAGCGATTGAGCACGTCGTTGCTGCGGTTGCCGACGTAGGCCACCTCGCCGGTCAGGCCCCAGATCAGCTCGCGCTGGAACGCCACGTTCCACGAGTACAGCGACCCCTGCTGCAGGTCGTTCGGCACGTGGAACAGCGAGGAGGCCTTCACCAGGTTGGCGTCCACGATCCCGTTGTCGGGAATCGTCAGGTAGGTCGGGGCGGGGAAGCCCGCGGCCATCGATCCCGCCACCGAGTACGGGTTGGGCGGCTGGTAGCTGTTGTTCTGCTTGACCGGGTAGTTGAACGCGTACCGGTTGTCGGGGAACGGCGTGGTGCTCGCGCCGAAGCCGCCGCGCACCACGGTCTTCTCGTTCACCCGGTACGAGAGGCCGAGGCGCGGGTTGAAGTTGTTGTAGTCGCGCTTGATGCCGAAGTCGTCGGCGACGTCGCCGTAGCCCGAGACGAGCAGCGAGTTGGTGGCCGGGTCGTAGTTCGACAGCGAGCCCTTGCCGGCGAGGCCGACGATCGGGTCGTAGTACTCCCACCTCAGCCCGAGGTCCACGGTGAGCTTGCTGGTCGCCTGCCACTTGTCGTGAACGAAGGTGTAGAACGCCCAGTGCTGCGAGCCCACGTCGTCGAGCACTTTCAGGTCGCGCGCCATGCCGCTCGGCCGGTCGAGCAGGAACGAGGCGAAGGCGTTCGCGATGCCGCTGTCCGCGGCCGTGTCGGCCGGCGACCCGGTCTGCGCCCCGCCGAAGGTGAAGCCGCCGCGGGGCCCCTGGTTGTCCTGCGTCTGCAGCAGCTTGTCCTTGTTGTGGCGCCAGGTCGCACCGAACTTGACGGTGTGGTTCCCCCGGATCTTCGTCAGCGTGGTGGCGAACTCCCAGGTGCGCTCCCAGCGGTCCCACGGCAGGCTGTTGACGTAGCCCATCATCGGGTTCGAGAACCCGTTCTGGATGTTGATGGCCGGCGGCCCGCTCGTCCAGTCGTCCAGGTTGACGCCCGGGATCCCGAGCTGCTCGGCCAGCTTCTCGCCGTGCGCGGTGGTCAGCGCCTCGTTGTGGTAGTAGCTGGTGCCGCCGCGCGCCTCCATCAGGAAGGTGTTCGAGAAGGTGTGCGTCCAGTTGGCGGCCGTGCTGTAGGTCATGTTGGTGCCGGTCGCCATGAACCCGCCGCCGAGAGGCCCGCCCCAGTTCCCGTATCCCTCCGCGGGGAGCTGGGTGATCTCGGGACGCTGGTAGCTGAAGCGCCACGAGAACTGGTTCGAGTCGTTCAGCGCGTAATTCAGCTTCGTATCGAAGCTGTCGGTGTTCTTGTCGCGGTAGCTGTTCACCTGGTAGTTGGCCTGGCCGAGCCCCGCGTCGGCCAGGTTCGGCATCGGGATGTTCTTCAGGATCGCGATCGCGATCGGACTGATGCGGTCGGCCGGGATCTGGTTGCCCGGGAACTCCGTCCGGCCGTTGCCGGCGGCGTCGCCGGTTGCCGGGTCGTAGACCTTCGTCGGCGCGGCGCTGAAGTCGCCGTTACGGAACGCGGCCGTCGGCACGACGAAGCGGTACGCCGACCCGAGGCGATCCTGCGTCCGCTGGTAGTCGCCGAAGAAGAAGAGCCTGTTCTTGCGGACGGGACCGCCCAGCGTGAAGCCGAACTGGTTGTAGCGCGTCGGCGGCTTCGACCGCGACGCCGCCGGCGAGAAGTGCGTGGACGCCGGCAGCGAGTTGAACTTCTCGTTGCTCCCGAACCAGAACGCGCTGCCCTTCAGGGTGTTGGTGCCCGACTTGAGCGTCACCGACGTCACGGCGCCCGCGGCCCGGCCGAACTCGGCGTCGTAGTTGCTCGTCGTCACGCTCACCGTCTCGATGGCTTCGGCCGGGGGAATGAGCACCGTCAGCAGGCCGGTCCGCTGGTTGTTGTCCAGGCCCTCGATCTGCACGTTGTTGGCGAGCCGCGACTGGCCGTTCACCTCCGAGGAGAGGCTGTCCTGGGAGTTGAAGAACTCCGAGTGCGGCCGGTACGGGCGGGTCGAGCCGGGGACCGTCGCCATCATGCCCTGGAAGTTCCTGTTGAACGACAGCGGCATGGCCGACACCTGGATGCTCTCGATCGTCCGGCCGATGTCGGTGCGGTCGGTCTGCAGCAGCGGTGTCTCGCCGGTGACCGTCACGGTTTCCTCGAGACCTCCGACCTCGAGCGCGAGATCGATGCGGACGCTGGTGTTCGGCGCCACCCGGACGCCCTCCCGCACCGTCGTCTTGAAGCCCTCGAGTGCCGCCTTCACGTTGTAGACGCCCTCGGGGAGGTTCGGGAACGTGTAGTTGCCGGTGGCGTTGGTGACGGTGTCGTAGGAGACGTTGGTCCGGGTTTCCGT
>DAOPQX010000080.1:10182-11761 GCA_035348395.1 Vicinamibacterales bacterium
CTGGGATCCGCCAGGATGAGGCTGAGCAGGAGAGTGGTGGAGTCGGGCTAACCGATTTGTGCCGGTTGAGCTAGGCGTGAGCGGGTGACGGGTGACGCGCGAACGCGCACGTTCTTCAGCGGCCTGCTAGTGCCGGGCGCCACCGGTGCGCGGCCTGCGCTGGATGGCCTTCTGCCCCTCCGCCGGCGGCGTCCAGAAGTCGGCGGGGCCGAGGCCGGCCTCCTCGATGATCTGAGCGCAGTATTCGTTGCGGCCCAGGTCGTCGGCGCCGGCGTTGTTGGTCCCGCACGCGAACTTGATCCCGGCCTGCTTCGCCAGCCTGACGAACGCCAGGCTCGGAATCCGGTACCGGTTGTTGATCTCCATCCCGATGCCGTTGGCGGCGAGCCCGTCGACGATTCGCTTCATCCGGGCAGGCGTCCACAGCCGGTCGTAGTCGTGCGCCAGCTGGTCGGGCAGGTAGGTCGGGTTGACGTAGAGATCGATCGGCTCACCGGCGAAAATCCCCGACGCGCGATCCACCAGCATGTCCATGAACGCCTGCGGGTCGTCGATCCGGCCGACGTCCCCGGGGATCCACAACCGCATGCGGCGGCCCTTGTCGTCGGTCCAGGTCATCGCGTCGGTGAAGATGTAGTCGAACTTCTCGAGCGTCGCCCGGCCGAAGAGCCCGGCCCACTCGCGCCCCTCGGCCTGGAAGGCGACGTAGGCCGCCTTGCCGCGCGTCTCGCGCAGGAACGCCTCGAGCCCCGTGTCGTCCTGAATCGGGAACCCCACACCCCCGTTGACGACGATGCCGTAGGTGATGCCGGTTTCCTGCGAGCGCTGCAGCGCGCCTTCGAGGGTCAGTCCCCCCTTCACGTGAACGTGGTAGTCGGCCTTCGCGCCCACCGGCGCGGGCGGACGGGAGGGCTGGGCGGGAACGGCAGCGAGGGCCAGGACGAGGAGCAGCGGGGTCAGGGCGTGCATGGCGGCATTATGCACGGCCCGGCGGATCGCGTCACTCGAATCGGACGAGGCCGCGGCGGCCGGCGACCTTGAGCGCCTCGGTGCGGCTCGTCACCCCCAGCTTCTCGAACAGGTGCCCGAGGTGCGTCTTGACGGTCCGCTCGCTGATGCGCAGCTCGCTCGCGATCTCCTTGTTCGCCTTTCCATCGGCCAGGAGCCGCAGCGTCGTCATCTCCCGCGGGGTGAGCTGGACGCGGGTGACCCCCTCGGCGAGCTTGGCGGCGGCGGCCGGGGCCAGGTAGGTCTTGCCGGCCAGCACCGTGCGAATGCACGAGACGAGGTCGTCTGCAGAGATGTCCTTGAGGACGTACGCCTTTGCGCCGGCCTTGAGGGCGCGCGCGATCTCGTCGTCGGTGTCGTAGGTCGTGAGCACGACCACGCGCGCCTGCGCGTCGATCTCGCGGATGCGGCGGACGACCTCGACCCCCTCCATCACCGGCATGCGGAGGTCGAGCAGGACGACGTCGGGGCGGTGGCGCTCGTAGGCCGCGACGGCCTCGGTACCGGTCCCGGCCTCGGCAACCACCTCCAGGTCGCGCTCCTGGTTGATGATGTTGGCCACGCCCATCCT
>DAOPQX010000081.1:0-11684 GCA_035348395.1 Vicinamibacterales bacterium
CACCAAGGAGCGGCTCGAAGCGGAGTACAAGGAGTTTGCCTCGGCGTACCGGTGAATCCCGATCCCTACCCCTCGGTGACCACTTCCTGTTTCGCGTCGTCGAACGTCACGCGCCGGCCCGTCTGCACGGCGGCGATCGTCATGCAGAGCGCGACCGAGTGGCTGTAGCCCGCCTCGATGCCGGCGTTGGGAGTCTTGCGGCTGCGGACGCACCGCATCCAGTCGAGCATGTTGGCGAGCGTCGCGGTATCCACCCCCGTGTCGGCGGCGGTCTCGAGGGTGGTGGCGTTCTCGACGAGCGTCTGCCCGGCAAGCAGGTTGGGCGGCATTCCCATCGCGGCCGCCTCGCGCTCTCCAAGGCCGCCTGCCGGCGTCACCAGGTTCTTGTCCAGGTCGAGCGTGCCGCCGTTCGAGTAGTACAGCTCCTTCGTGCCCCCGGCCGAGTTGGTCATCCGGGACGAGTAGACGACCTGGAATCCCTTGGAGGCGTCGTCGAGTGGGCCGTAGTCGAACACCGCGGTCATCGTGTCCCAGTTGCGGCGGCCGTCCTTCCAGAGGTAGATGCCGCCGTTGGCGACGACGCTGCGCGGGCGCGGCAGCTTGGTGAACCAGTGGACGGTGTCGATCTGGTGCACGAGCCACTGGTCGGGAATGCCCGAGGAGTACGGCCAGAACAGGCGGAACTCGAGGTACTTCCGCGGGTCGAACGGCTCGAAGGGGCGGTTCATCAGGTAGCGCTTCCAGTCGGTGTCGGCCTCGCGAAGCTGCTTGACCACAGCCGGCCGCCGCCACCGCCCGGGCTGGTTGACGTTCCAGGTCATCTCCACCGAGACGATGTCGCCGAAGCGGCCCGACTGGATGAACTCGCAGGCTCGCTGGTAGACCGGCTCGCTGCGCCGCTGGGTGCCGATCTGGACGACGCGGCCCGTGTCCTTTACTGCCTGCCGGATCGCCCGGGCGTCCTCCATCGTGTTGGCGAGCGGCTTCTCGATGTACGCGTCGCGCCCCGAGCGAACCGCCTCGACGCCGTGCAGCGCGTGCTGGAAGTCGGCCGTCGCGATGATCACCGCGTCGACGTCCTTGCGGGAGTACAGCTCGTCGTTGTTGCGTACCACGTCCGGCCGGCGCCCGCAAAGCTTCTCCACGTGGGCCATCGCCTGTTCGCGGCGCAGGCTCCACAGGTCGGAGACGGCGACCAGCTCGAAATTCTCGGCGGTGGCGTGCTGGAGGAACGCGGGGATCAGCGACGACCGCGCGCGGTCGGAGAAGCCGACCACCGCGACGCGGACGCGGTCGTTGGCGCCGAGGATGCTGGCGTAGCTCGACGCGCTGGAGGCGCCGGCCGCCGCGAGGCCCAGGCCGGTGGTCTTGATGAAGGTCCGACGCGACACGTGCGACATGACAGGCACCTCCTCCTTCGTTTCCTGGCCCCTGTCTACGCCGTTGCGGCTGTGACTGTCAAGGCGGAAGCGCGCCGGGTTGACTTCCACCGAGAGCGCGTGGTACTACACGCGCCGTCCATCCCGGGCGCCCGGCGCCCCTGCACGGAGGCTTCTGCATGTCACGCCACGATTCGATTGGCCGGAGACAGTTCCTCGAGGAAACCACGTTGCTCGCAGCCGTGGCCTCCGGCCTCGGGGCAGCCCGCCCCGCGGCGGCCCAGATCAACAACTCGGCTGCCCTGCCGGTGAAGCCCGTGAGGGTCGGGTTCGTCGGCGTCGGGATCCGGGGCACGCTGCTGATGGAGGCCGTGAAGGGGATCGCCGGCGCCGAGATCGTCGCCGCCGCCGACTGCTACAAGGGCCACCTCGATCGGGCCAAGGAGCTGATCTCGCCCTCGCTCCAGACGACCGGCGACTATCGGCAGGTGGTCACCAGGCCCGACGTGGACGCCGTCGTGATCGCGACGCCCGACCACTGGCACCTGCAGATGACGCGCGAGGCGCTGGCCGCCGGCAAGCACGTCTACATCGAGAAGCCCATGACCCACTCGTGGGAGGAGGGGGAGGCGTTCATCGAGGCCGCCGAGAAGAGCGGCAAGGTGCTGCAGGTGGGCAGCCAGTACCCCAGCATGGGATGCGCGCGCGAGGCCGCGGAGCTGATCAAGAGCGGGCGCCTCGGCCAGGTGACGCTCATCGAGGGGCGCATCCACCGCAACACGGCGACCGGCGCCTGGTATTACCCGATTCCCCCCGACGCCTCGCCCGAGACGATCGACTGGAAGAGCTTCCTCGGGTCCGCCCCGCCGTGCGACTTCGACCTCCGCCGCTTCTTCCAGTGGCGGCTGTTCTGGGACTACTCCGGCGGCCTGCCGACCGACCTCTTCGTCCACCTGATCACCGCCGTGCACCAGATGATGGGGGTCCAGGAGCCGGAGAGCGTGGTCAGCTTCGGCGGCATCTACCACTGGAAGGAGTACCGCGAGGTGCCCGACCAGATGACCGCGCTGGTGCGCTATCCCGAGGGGTTCGTCCTGCAGCTGACCAGCACCGCCAGCAACGGCCACCCGGCCCCAATCCTCAAGATCTACGGCACCGCCGGGACGATCGAGTACAACGGCGACTCGTTCACCTACTTCTACGAGCCGCGCGGCGAGGGCTTCGCCTACTCCACCCACTCGTGGCCCGAGGCGACCGTCGCCGAGTTCAAGCGGCGCATGAAGCTCAACGACAGGCTGCAGCCGATCGACGGCCCGGCGGCTGCGGCGCCCGTCGAGTACAAGGCCCCGAACGACGAAGACTCGACCCGCGCGCACCTGCGCAACTGGATCGACGCGATCCGGACGGGGGGGAAGCCGATCGAGGACGCCCGGGCCGGCCACCACGCCGCGCTCGTCGGCCACATGTGCAACCTCTCCTACAAGTCGGGCAAGCCGGTGACGTGGAACAGGAAGACGCGGAAGGTCGAAGCGTAGGAGCTGCGCAGGGCTGGCAGGTTGCTGAAAGAAGAAGCCTGCGGCCTGCTAGAGCCCTGCGGTTGCAGGGAGCAGCCCATTCGGGCTGCTCCTCAGGACTGTCCTTTTCCCAGCTGCTCGATCAGCTCGGCGTCGGCGGGGGGGAAGGCGAGGCCGCGAAGATCGGCGCGCGCGACCCACCGTATCTCCTGCCCGAGCAGCGGCCGCGGCTCGCCGTCGATTTCGCACTCGAAGAAGATCAGCTCCAGCCGCCGGTCGTCGTAGGCGTAGAACGTGCGGTGGATCTCGCCGCCCACCGCCGCGCTGACGCCCAGCTCTTCGAGCAGCTCGCGCACCAGGCAGGCCCGGATCTCCTCACCGGGCTCGCACTTCCCCCCGGGGAACTCCCAGTGACCCGCCAGGTGCGTTCCCTCGAGACGCCGTGCGACGAGAAGTTTCCCGTCACGCTCGATCACGGCGGCCGTTACCACGGTCGGCGGTGCGGAGGTCATGACCTCAGGCCTTCACGCGACACGCAGAGGGAGCGCACGGGGCAGGCGGCGCACCGCGGCTTGCGCGGGGCGCACACCATGGCGCCAAGGTCCATCAGCCCCTGGTTGAAGTCGAAGACGTGCTTTCGCGGGAGCATCGCCTCCGAGATTGCCCAGAGGCGCCGGCGGGTGGCGTGATCGCGAGGGTTGCCGCTGCCCACGAACACGCGAAAGAGCACGCGGGCGACGTTGGTGTCGAGGATGGCCGCCCGGCGGCCGAACGCGAAACTTCGGATCGCCCCTGCCGTGTAGCGCCCGATCCCCTTGAACCCCAGCAGCGTCGGCTCGTCCTCCGGCAGGCGCCCGCCGTACCGCTCCACCGCTTCGCGTGCGATCGAGTGCAGGCGCCTCGGCCTGACGTTGTAGCCCAGGGGATACCACGTGCGAACCACCTCGTCCTCGGGGGCCCCGGCCAGCGCCTCGAGCGAGGGATACTTGGCCAGCCACTCGGCGTACTTCGGCAGCACCCGATCCACCTGCGTCTGCTGGAGCATGATCTCGGAGACGAGCACGTGGTAGGGGTCGGCGGGCCGGCGCCACGGCAGGTCACGCCCGTTGGCCCGATACCAGGCGAGCAGGCGCCGCCTGAAGGCCGCCCGGCGTGAGGGCGCGGGGAGTTCGGCTCCCTTTCCCGCCCGTCTGCCTGCCCGCTGCGCCGCCGTTCGCCCGCCCTCCGCCATCAAGCTACTACCTTAACCGTTCTTCGGTTCCAGCCGGAAGGCGGTGCTGCGGCCTCGCGACGTCTGGCCTCCGTCTTCTGCCTCGCCTTCTCTTCTCACCGTATAATTCCCGCGTGAAGATCTACACCCGGACGGGTGACGCCGGCGAGACGGCCCTGTTCGACGGGCGCCGGGTTCCGAAGTCCGACCTCCGGGTCGAGGCGTACGGCGATGTGGACGAGCTGAACGCCGTTGTCGGCCTGGTGCTGGCCGAGGGGCTGGACGAGGACCTCGCCGCGATGGTGCGCGCCGTGCAGCGCGACTTGTTCGCGCTGGGCGGGCGGCTGGCCGACCCTGCCAGGAAGATTGCCGGACGCGTGGGGAAGGTTGCCATCGGCGACCCGGACATCGCCCGCCTCGAGGAGTGGATCGACGCGCTGGAGATGGAGCTGACCCCGCTGCGCCACTTCATCCTGCCGGGCGGCACGCGCGCGGCCTCGCTGCTCCACGTCTGCCGCACGGTCTGCCGCCGAGCCGAGAGGCGCGTCGTGCAGCTCGGGAGTGAGGCCGTCGAGCCCGCGCTGCTCGCCTACCTGAACCGGCTCTCCGACTTCCTCTTCGTCCTGGCGCGCGCGGCGAACCGGCGCGCCGGCGTGGCGGAAACCGAATGGTGACGGCGTCTCCGGGCCTCCGGCTCGGCGAGGCGTACGCCGCGTGCGAACGCCTCGCGAGGCGTCACTACGAAAACTTCCCGGTGGCGTCGCGGCTGGTGCCGCCCCGCATGCGGCCGCACGTGGCGGCGGTGTACGCCTTCGCCCGCGTGGCCGACGACTTCGCGGACGAGGCGGTCTCGACACCCGCGGAACGGCTGGCCGCGCTCGACGCCTGGGGAAGAAGGCTGGAGGAGGCGGGCGGAGGCGGGCCTCCACGGAGTGAGCCCGCGCCGGACCTCCTGCCGCCCGAAACCGACGCCATCTTTGCCGCGCTCGGGCACACGATCGCTGAATGCGCCCTGCCGGTGTCGCTCTTCGAGGACCTGTTGAGCGCGTTCAGGCAGGACGTCACGAAGCAGCGGTACGGTTCGTGGGAGGAAGTGCTCGACTACTGCCGCCGCTCCGCGAACCCGGTCGGCCGCATCGTCCTTCGGATTGCCGGGTGCCGCGACGGGCAGCTCGACGCCTCGTCCGACGCCTTGTGCACGGCCCTGCAGCTGACCAACTTCTGGCAGGACCTCGAGCGCGACCGCGAAAAGGGGCGGCTGTACCTCCCGCTCGACGAGTGTGCGGCGGCGCGCGCCAACCTGGCCGACCTGGCCGCCGGGCGCCTCACGCCCGCGTGGCGGACGGTGCTCGAACGGGCGGCCGCCCTCACCGCTTCGCTCTTCGAGAGTGGACGGCTGGTGTGCGACCGCGTGCCGGGGCGCCTGCGCTGGGAGCTTCGGTTGACCTGGCTTGGCGGCCGAAGGATTCTCGAGCGCCTCGAGCGGGACGGCTTCGACGTGTTTCACCGCCGCCCGACGCTCGGGGCGGCCGACGCGCCGCTGCTGGCCTGGCGTGCGCTGGCCTGGCGTCGTGCGACATGAGCGGGCGCAACACCAGCTTCTACTACTCCTTTCTGGCGCTGCCGACGGAGAAGCGGGCGGCGATCGTCGCCGTCTGGGACTTCTGCCGCGCGGTGGACGACGCCGTGGACGAGGCCGCGGGGGCGACCGAGGCCGAGGTGCACGCCGAGGGTGGGCGCCAGCTGGCTTCGTGGCGGCGCGAACTGGCCGCCTGCTTCGGCGCGGAGGAGCCGTGCACGCCCCAGGGCCGGGCGCTGAAGCGGCACGTCGCCCCGTTCGGCCTGCCCCGCGACGCCCTCGAGGCCGTGATCGACGGCGTCGCCATGGACCTCGAGCGCACCCGCTACGCCACCTTTGAAGATCTGCGCGAGTACTGCCTCAGGGTCGCGTCGGCGGTCGGCCTCGTCTGCATCGAGATCTTCTCGTACCGCGATCCCGGTGCGCGCCAGTACGCGGTGGACCTGGGCATCGCCCTGCAGCTGACCAACATTGTCCGCGACGTGGCGACCGACCTGCGCCGCGGGCGGATCTACCTTCCGCTCGACGAGCTGGCGGCGCACGGCTGCACGGAGGACGACCTGCGAGCGGGAGTGGTCACCGGGCGGGTACGGGCGCTGCTCGCCTTCCAGGCGGCGCGGGCGCGAGACTACTACCGGCGCGCCGAGGCCTCGCTGCCTCGCGGCGACCGGCGGCGCCTCGTCGCCGCCAGGATCATGGGGGCCATCTACGAGGCAACGCTCCGCCGGGTGGAACGTTCGGGCTACGACGTGTTCTCGGGGAAGGTGGGGCTGCCCCGCTGGCGGCGTGCGGCGATTGCCGCCCTCGTGTGGGCGAAGACGATGGTGGGCGGGTGATGCGGGCGCTGCCTTCGCCCGACGTGGTGGTTGTCGGCGGCGGGTTGGCCGGCCTGAGCGCCGCATCGGCCCTCGCGAGTCGCGGCGCCCGCGTGCTGGTTCTCGAGGCCAGGCCGACGCTGGGCGGCCGCGCCTCGTCTTTCACTGACCCCGCCACAGGCGAGCGCGTGGACAACGGCCAGCACCTGATGCTCGGGTGCTATTCGGAGACCTTCGCGTTCCTCGAACGGATCGGGGCGAGGTCGTCGGTGCGCGTCGAGGACTCCCTCGAGGTCGGGATGGTGGACCGGGATGGCCAGTCGAGCGTGCTCCGCTGCCCGGTGCTGCCCTCGCCGCTGCACCTGCTGGCCGGCCTGGCGGAGTGGGACGCCGTCGGCTGGGCCGACCGGCTCTCGGCGCTGGCGGTGGCCCGGCCGCTGCGCCGGGCCCAGCGCTTCCTGAAGACCGGCAAGGGGTGGCTGCCGGCGTCGCCCGGCGAGACGGTTTCGGCGTGGCTCGAACGCAATGGGCAGAGCGCCCGGTTGCGCGAGATGCTCTGGGAGCCGCTGGCGCTGGCGGCGCTGAACCAGGATGCTGGCGAGGCGGCGGCCCCCGTGTTCCTGCGCGTGCTCGCACAAATGTTCGGGCCCGACCCGCGCGACTCGGCCATCGCGGTGCCGCTGCTGCCGCTCACCGAGTTGTACGCCGAGCCGGCGCGGGAGTACATCCAGGCGCGCGGTGGGCGCGTGCTGACCTCCGCACTCGCGCGCGTGCGAATCTCGGGCGGGCGTGTCGAGTCGGTGGAGGCTGGCGGAGAGCGCTGCACGGCGGCGGCCGTCGTGGCGGCCGTGCCATGGTTCGCCCTCGACGACACGCTGGCCGGCGACACCGCGCCGATGTCGGCCGTTCTCGCCTCGGCGCGCGCGATGCGCGCGTCGCCCATCGTGACGGCCAACCTCTGGTTCGACCGGCCGGTCATGGACGTCGCATCGGTCGGCCTGCCAGGCCGGGCGTTCCAGTGGGTGTTCGACAAGCGGCGGGTGTTCGGCGATCATGCCTCGCACCTCTCCTGCGTGTCGAGCGGCGCTGCCGCGCTCGTCACGCGATCGAACGAGGAGCTGGCGGCGCAGGCGCGCGACGAGCTGGCGGCGGCGCTTCCAGGAGCGGGCGGCGCGAGAATGCTCCGCGCGGTGGTGGTGCGCGAGCGGCGCGCCACCTTCTCGCTGGCGCCGGGTGAGCCGGCACGCCCCTCCACCCGTACCGAGGTCCGTGGTTTGCTGCTCGCCGGCGACTGGACCGGGACGGGGCTGCCTGCGACAATCGAGGGGGCTGTACTGAGCGGTCATAGAGCGGCGGAAGAGTTGTACTGAATTGATCCCTGATCCCTGTCCATGAACTCCGTCGTCGTCCACTACCAGGAAGTTGCGCTGAAGGGCAAGAACCGGCCGTGGTTCATTTCGCGGCTGGTCGCGAACCTCCGCGCCGCGGTGGCCGATCTCGACGTGAAGTCGGTCCGGCCGCTGGTGGGGCGCATCGAGCTGACGCTCGGCCCGGCGGCGCGGTACGAGGAGGTGCGGGACCGGATTCGGCACGTCTTCGGCGTCGCCAACTGCTCGCGGGCGGGCCGTTCGGGACGGGGCCTGGACGAGATGGCGGAGGCGATCCTGGCCGGCGCGCGCGACCTCGACCCCGAGTCGTTCCGGGTCTCGGTTCGCCGGGCCGACAAGCGCTATCCGCTGCGCTCCCCGGAAGTGGAGCGCGAGGTCGGCGGACGCATCAAGCTCGCGCGCGGGTGGAAGGTGAACCTCGACAACCCGGCGCTGACGGTCGGGATCGAGATTCTCAACGATCACGCCTTCTACTTCTTCGGCAAGGACAAGGGACCGGGCGGCCTGCCGACCGGGTCGGGCGGCCGGGTGGCGTGCCTCCTCTCGGGGGGCATCGACTCGCCGGTGGCGGCGTGGCGGATGATGAAGCGCGGCTGCCAGGCGCTGCTCGTCCATTTTCACAGCTACCCGTTCCTGTCGCGCGCGTCCCAGGAGAAGGTGCGCGAGCTGGCCGCGCTTCTCACGCGCTACCAGCTGCACAGCCGCCTGTTCCTCGTCGCCTTCGGCGAGATCCAGCGCCAGGTGGTGCTGAGCGTGCCGGCCGCCCTCCGCGTGGTCGTGTACCGGCGCCTCATGCTCCGCATTGCCGAGCGCATCGCGAGGGACCACGGCGCGGGGGCGCTGGTGACCGGCGAGGTGATCGGCCAGGTGGCCTCGCAGACCCTCGAGAACATGTCGGTGATCGGTTCGGTGGCCTCGCTGCCGGTGCTGAGGCCGCTCGTGGGCATGGACAAGGAGGAGATCGTCGCGCAGGCGGAGCGGATCGGCTCCTACGAGATCTCCATCGTGCCCGACCAGGATTGCTGCCAGCTCTTCACCCCGAAGCACCCGGCCACGCGCGCCCGCCTGGAGGAGGTGCTGGCCGCTGAGAGCCTGCTGCCTGTCGACGACCTGGTGGCCGGGGCCGCGGCGGCCGCCGAAGTGGAGGAGTTCGCGTTCCCGGCCGCGGCCGCCGGCGCGGGCAAAGGCGCGCGGGGATGAAGGCGCTCGAGTACTGGGGCGTGGGCGCGGCCCTCCTGCTGGCCCTGTGGGGCGTGGCCTGGCAGAACTACCTGCTGTTCCACGCGCTCGTCGAGTTCGCCGCCATCGCGGTGGCGGCGGCGATGTTCGCCGTCGCCTGGAACGCCCGCCGCTTCTCGACCAACGGCTTCCTGACCTTCCTCGGCATCTCGATGCTGCCGGTGGCGGGCATCGACCTCTTCCACACCCTCTCCTACAGGGGGATGGGGGTGTTCGGAGCGCTCGGTGCCGACCGGGCGACCCAGTTCTGGATCGCCGGCAGGGCGCTCGAGGCCGCCATCTTCCTCGTCTCGCCTTTCTTCCTCACGCGGCGAGTGGGTGCGTGGAGGACGCTGCTCGCGTCGACCGGCATCGCGGTGGCGCTGGCCCTGTCGATCGTCCCGCTGGGCATGTTCCCGACGGCCTACGTGGACGAAGGGCCCCGGCAGGGCCTTACGCCGTTCAAGATCGCCGCCGAATACGTCATCTGCCTCGTCCTGGTCGCCGGCGGTGCCTTCCTGTGGAGGCGCCGCGACCACCTTGCCGAGCCGACCTACAGGCTGGTCCTGTCGGCGCTCGTGACCAAGATCCTCTCCGAGCTCGCCTTCACGCAGTACGTGAGCGTTTACGGCGACTTCAACAAGCTCGGCCACCTCCTCAAGTTCGTCTCGTCGTACCTCGTGTTCAAGGCGGTCGTCGAGGGGAGCCTCCGGACGCCGTACCAGGTTCTCTTCCGCGACCTGCAGCAGCAGGAGGAGACGCTCCAGGCAAGCGAGCGGCGGTACCGGTCGCTGGTGGAAATGTCGCCCGACGCGCTGTACGTGAACCGCGACGACCGGATCGAGTACGCCAACCCGGCCGCGGTCGAGCTGTTCGGCGGCACCTCGCTGGAAGAGATCGTCGGGCGCTCTCCTTACCACTTCTTCCACTCCGAGTACCACCCCAAGATGCGCGAGCGGATCGCCACGCTGCTCGAGGGCCGGCCGGTGCCGCTCGTGGAGAGCCGCGTCGTACGTCTGGACGGCCGGATCCGCGACGTCGAGGTGGTGGCCACCCCCTTCGACGACGTCCAGGGCAGGGCGATCCAGGTGATCCTGCGGGACATCACCGAGCGGAAGCGCACACGCGAGGAACTGCGCGAGAACGCGCGGCGGCTCGAGGAAGCCAGCCGCATGAAGGACGAGTTCCTGGCCACGCTCTCGCACGAGCTTCGGACCCCGCTCAACGCCATCCTCGGGTGGTCGGAGATCCTGCTCCAGGGAAGCCTCGACGCCACGCACACGCGCCGCGCGCTGGAGGTGATCGCGCGCAACGCCAGGGCCCAGACGGCGCTCATCGGCGACGTGCTCGACGTCTCACGAATCATCAGCGGCCGGCTGCGGCTGAACCTGCGCGACACCGACGGAGTCGACGCCCTCCGCGCGGCCCTCGACACGGTGAGGCCCGCGGCCGAGGCGCGCCGCATCCAGGTGGTCGCCGAGCTGCCCCAAAACTCGCCCATGCGCGCAGACCCAGACCGCCTGCAGCAGGTGTTCTGGAACCTGCTGTCGAACGCCGTGAAGTTCACGCCCGAGGGGGGGCGGATCGACGTCTCGTGCCGCCGCGACGGCGACCACGCCGTATTCGAGGTGCACGACACCGGCGAGGGGCTCGATCCGGCGGCGCTCGAGCACCTCTTCGAGCGTTTCTGGCAGGCCGACCGCTCGACCTCGCGCCGCCACGGCGGCCTCGGTCTCGGCCTGGCCATCGTCAGGCACCTCGTCGAGCTGCACGGCGGACAAATCCGCGCCGACAGCGAGGGGCCGGGGCGAGGCGCCACCTTCCAGTTGTCGCTTCCCACCCGCGGCGCTGCGGAGGCGCCGCTCCTCGATGAGAGCGGCTTGACGCCGGCCGGCGAGCAGCGGCCCACGGGCGTGGGTGGGTTCGACGGTCTCAAGGTGCTCGTCGTGGACGACGACACCGACGCTCGCGACGTGGCGGCCGCATCGCTGCAGAGCCTTGGCATCGCCGTCGAGCTCGCCGACACCTCGGCCGCCGGACTCCGAATCGTCTCCGACTGGCGTCCGGACGTGATCGTCGCCGACATCGGAATGCCGGGTGAGGACGGCTACCACTTCGTGCGGCAGTTGCGCGCACTCGGAGCCGACCGGGGCGGCCTGACGCCGGCCATCGCCTTGACCGCGTACAGCCGGCCCGAGGATCGGCGGCGGGCGATCGAGGCCGGGTTCGGCGACCACCTCCCGAAGCCGGTGTTACCGCACGTGCTCGCGGCTGCCATCGCGCGCGCCGCCGGGCGAACAGAAGCGTAGGGCGCACCCGGCGCCGGAGCGGTGACCCGCCCGTTCCCCCGCGTCCGGGGCCCGATATAATGGTTCGATATGTCGATCCTCAAGGTCGCACGCATGGGGCACCCCGTGCTGCGAGAGCGCGCCCGCCGTGTCGAGCCAGCCGAGATCAAGACGCCCGCCTTCCAGAAGCTGGTGGACGACATGATCGAGACGATGCGCGAGTACGACGGGATTGGCCTCGCCGCGCCGCAGGTGCATGAGAAGGTTCGCCTCGCGATCATCGGGATCGAGGA
>DAOPQX010000082.1:0-11681 GCA_035348395.1 Vicinamibacterales bacterium
CCATGGCCTGGCACGGATGGCTGTAGTCGGTCAGGCCGTTGATGATCGGCACGCTCGCGTGGCGCGCCATCTCCTCGACGATGGAGTGGGCGAAGGTGCGGATCATGATCCCCTGCACCATCCGCTCGAGGTTCTTCGCCACGTCGTGGATCGACTCGCGCTTGCCCAGGTTGATCTCGGCCGGCGAGAGGTAGAGCGAGAACCCGCCCAGCTGCTGGATGCCGACGTCGAAGGTCACCCGTGTCCGCAGCGACGGCTTCTCGAAGATCATCGCCAGCGTCTGGCCCTCGAGCGCCTTCGAGAACTTGCGGCGGTCGGCCTTGACGTCGGCGGCGAGGTCGAGCAGGTGGCGCACCTGTTCGGGGGAGAAGTCGCGCAGGGACAGGAAATCGTTGGCGATCATGACAGCTCCAGGGAACATACCGCCGGACGCGCCGAAAGGGGCGAAAACAGGGCCATTAGAGCCCAGCGGCTCGAAGAGGGTCAAGCCGGCGGAAGGTTATGCACGCGCCTGCATAACAGGCAGCGCATCGGTTTTCGCTGGTCGGTCTTCGGTCTTCAGGACTTGACCACGGGCCGCCGCGAGCGCCGGCGGCGGCGGCGGACGGGGATGAAGGCGGGAGGGGCCGGAAGCGTTTCGTGGCTGCGAAGCTCCTCGATCAACGCGCGCCAGCGCGAGACGGCGGCGGGGTCGGAGCCGTGGATCTCCAGCCACGCCAGCGCGTCGGCGAACGCGCCGCGCGAGAGGAGCGCGCGCGCCGCGCGGGGCGAGAGGTTGGGGTCGCGCAGGCGCCGCTGCAGCGCGAGCAGTTGGTAGAGGCGCTCGAGGTCACGGCGCGCGACCGGCAGCAGGCCGAGCCACGCATCCCTGGCCGGCTGGCGCGAGGGGTGGCCGTTCTCGACCGTGAAGCCGAGGGGCACGAGCAGCGAGCCGAGGAGCACGGGGTTGGTGAACGCGTCGGGCGTGGCGGCAAAGAGCCGGCGGTGCGCGTCGAGGCGCTCGAGCGACGCCGCCAGCGCGGGCGAGTCGGCCGCCTCCTGCAGGGCGGGCGCGACCGGGCCGAGCAGGCCGACGCGGGCGAGCGCGCGGAACACGCGGGCCGACGACCCGGTGCGGAGCACCTTGTAGTACTCCTCCATCAGGCGCGCGGGCGCGCTGCGCGCGATCTCGCTGCCGAGCAGCCGAATCGCGTCCTCGACCGGCGGGTCGAGCCGGAAGTCGAGACGCTCGGCGAAGGCGACGGCGCGCAGCATGCGGACCGGGTCCTCGAGGAAGCGCTCCTCGGGATCGCCAATCGCCCGGATCACCCGATCGTGCAGGTCGCGCAGCCCGCCCACGTAGTCGATAATGGAGAACGTCGCGATATCGTAGAAGAGCGCGTTGACGGTGAAGTCGCGGCGGAAGGCGTCCTCTTCGGGCGTGCCGAAGGTGTTGTCGCGGTGGATCAGCAGGTCGCGCCCGCCAAAGGTGTCGCGCCCCCCGTCCGCGGCGTCGGCCGCGCCCGGGTCGCCCCCGTTCGACGGCGGCACGTGGCGGCGGAAGGTCGCCACCTCGATGATCTTCTGACCGAACTTCACGTGGGCGAGGCGAAAGCGGCGGCCGATGATCCAGCAGTTGCGGAAGAGACGTTTGACCTGGTACGGGTGCGCCGAAGTGCCGACGTCGAAGTCCTTCGGCTGCCGGGCGAGCAGGAGATCGCGCACGCCCCCGCCGACCAGGTACGCGATGAAACCGCCCTCCTTCAGGCGGTAGAGCACCTTCAGGGCGTCGGGATCGATGTTGCGCCGCGAGATGGGATGCTCGGCGCGTTGAATGATGGTCGGCGCGACCATGGCGGGAGATTATACCAAATGCTCCGCGATCAGCGCACGCAAGTCCGTTCCCTTCAGTGGGTTAGGGCATGCACCGGACTGGCCGCCGCCATCGTGGCGCTCGCCGCGGCCCCTGCCGCCGCCCAGGTCGGCCTCGACCCGGCGCGCCGTCTCTACAACGAAGGGCGATACGCGGAGGCGATCGAGCTGGCCGCCCGGCTACGCTCCCGCGCCGACCTGGCGGACGCCGCGAGGCTGATCATCGGGCGCGCGCAGCTCGAGCGTTATCGCCAGACGGCCGACCGCGCCGACCTGGTGGCCGCGCGCGAAGCGTTGCGCGAGGTGCGAGGGGCGACGCTGCCGCCGCGCGAGCAGGCGGAACTGCTGGTCGGGCTCGCCGAGTCGTTGTACCTCGAGGAGCTGTACGGCTCCGCCGCCGACTTGTTCGAGAGCGCCTTCGAGATGGCCTACCTCGACTCGCCCCGGGCCTTCGACCGCGTCTTCGACTGGTGGGCCACCTCGCTCGACCGGCAGGCGCAGTCGGGCGTCGCCGACGACCGCGACGCGCTGTACGAGCGCATCCAGCTGCAGGCGAAGGACGCGTTGATGCGCGACCCGGGGAGTGCCCCGGCAGCCTACTGGCAGGTGGTGGCGTACCGCGCGCTTGCCGACCCCGGCCGCGCCTGGGAGGCGGCCATCGCGGGATGGCTGCGGGCCTCGCTGGCGGGCGACCGCGCGGCAGCGCTCCGGGCCGACCTCGATCGGCTGGTGCTCCAGGCCGTGATTCCCGAGCGCGTGCGGCAGCTGGCCGACAACGACGCCGACCGCGAGCGCGCCGCCTCCCAGCTGAGGGAGGTGTGGGAGGGCATCAAGAAGGAGTGGACCCCACGTTGAGGCACCCAGGGCAGAAGGAAGAATGCATTCTGCCTTGCACGGTCAGTTCTTCGCCTCCCGCCAGTTCTCCCCGACGCCAACCTCCACGGTGAGCGGCACGGCGAGGGGCGCGGCCTTCTCCATCCCCTCGCGCACCAGCGCGGCCACCTCGTCGGCCTCCACGCGCGGCGCCTCGAACACCAGCTCGTCGTGCACGGTGAGGATCATCCGCGCGCGGCGGCCGCGGCGGTCGAGCTCGCCGTGCAGCGCGATCATCGCCTTCTTCAGGATGTCGGCGGCGGTGCCCTGGATGGGCAGGTTCACCGCTACCCGCTCGGCCGCCGCCCTCACCTGCCCGTTGCGGCTCGTCAGCTCGGGCACCGCCCGCCGCCGGCCGAACAGCGTCTTCACGTAGCCGGTCTCGCGCGCCTCGGTCAGCAGGGCGTCGATGAAGCGCCGCACGCCCGGGAAGCCGGCGAAGTAGGCGTCGATGAACGCCTGCGCCGCCTGCTGCGTCACCCCGATGTCCTTGGCAAGCGTGTAGGCGGTCTTGCCGTACAGCAGGGCGTAGTTGATCACCTTCGCGCGCCGGCGCAGCTCGTGCCGGTCGAGCAGGCTGTCGGCGCCGAATACCGCGCGGGCCGTGCGGTCGTGAATGTCCTCGCCGCGCCGGAACGCCTCGGTGAGCGCCTCGTCGCCGGAGAGATGGGCCAGCACACGAAGCTCGATCTGCGAGTAGTCGGCCGAGATCAGCACGTGTCCCGGCTCGGCGACGAAGGCGGCCCGGATCTCGCGCCCGAGCTCGGTACGGATCGGAATGTTCTGCAGGTTGGGGTCGCTGCTGCTCAGGCGGCCCGTCGCGGCCACCGCCTGGTTGAAGCAGGTGTGCACCCGCCCGGTCTCGGGGTTCACCAGCTCGGGCAGCGCGTCGATGTAGGTCCCCTTCAGCTTCTGCAGGCCGCGCCACTCGAGGATCAGCCGCGGCAGCTCGTGCGCCAAAGCCAGCTCCTCGAGCACCTCGACCGCGGTCGAGGCGACGCGGGTCTTGCCGGTGCGCTTCGACGAGGGGAGCTGCAGCTTGTCGAACAGGATCTCCGAGAGCTGGCGGGGGGAGTTGATGTTGAACGACTCGCCGGCCAGCTCGAAGATGCGGCCGCTCCGCTCGTTCAGCTCGCGCTCGACCCGGCCCGACAGCCCGGCGAGCACCGCGCCGTCGAGCTTGACGCCGGCCCGCTCGAGCGCCGCCAGCACCGGGATCAGCGGCAGCTCGAGCTCCCGGTACACCGGTTCGAGCCCCTCGGACTGCAGCAGCGCCCAGAAGCGGTCCGCCAGCTGGAGCGGCAGGTCGGCTCGCTCGCCTGCGTAGGCGAGGACCGCGGCGGGCGGGAGATCGCCGAGCGCGAGCGCCCGGGCGCCGCGGCCGCACACGCTCTCCTCGGTGACCGCGCGGTATCCGAGGTGCTCGAGCGAGCTGACCTCCAGCGGGTGCGACGACCGGGTGGCGTCGAGCAGGTAGCTGGCGAGCATCGTGTCGAAGCGCAGCCCCCGCAAGGTGACGCCGTGCCGCGCCAGCGCCACCGCGTCGGCCTTCAGGTCGTGGCCCACCTTGCCAACCGTTTCGTCTTCGAGCAGCGGCCGCAGCGCGGCGAGCGCCTCCCCGGGAACGATCTGCGGGCCGCTGTCGAGGGCGTGGTGGCCGACCGGGATGTACCGCGCGCCGCGGGGGGCGGTGGCCACCGCGAGGCCCACCAGGTCGGCCTGCACGGCCGGCCCGGGCGAGGTGATGACGCGAAGCGCGAAGGCGCCCGCGCGGCGGAGCTCGCCGGCCAGCTCGGCGAGCGCCTCGCGCGAGTCCACCAGGCGGTAATCGCGCTCCACGGTCTCGGCCGTCGGCGCGTACTCGGCCAGCAGGGTGCGGAAGCCCAGCTCGGAGAAGATGGCGAAGCAGGCGGCGCGGTCGGGGCCGCGGTAGCGGAAGCGCTCGATCTCGAAGGCGCAAGGCGCGTCGGTTCTCAGCCGCGCCAGCTCGCGGCTCTGCCGGGCGGCGTCGGCGTGCTGGAGCAGCGCCTCCCGGTACTTCTTCTGGGGCACCTCCGCCGCGTGTTCGAGCAGCGCGTCGAGCGACCCGTGGGCGGCGATCAGGCTACGGGCGCCCTTGTCGCCGATCCCCGGCACCCCCTGGATGTTGTCGATGGCGTCGCCGGTGAGCGCGAGGACGTCGACCACCCGCTCGGGCGGCACGCCGAACCGCTCCCTCACCGCCTCGGCGTCGAACCACTCCCCCTCGTCGCGGGGGTTGTAGACGCGGACGCCGGGGCCGACCAGCTGGAAGAGATCCTTGTCGCCCGTCACGATCGCCACGTCGTAGCCCTCGGCCTTCGCCCGCTCCGCGATGGTCGCGATGACGTCGTCGGCCTCGAACCCAGGGCAGGAGACGATGGGGACCCCCATGGCCTCGCACGCCTGGTGAACCCACGGGATCTGCTCGGCAAGGTCGCCGGGCATGGCGGGCCGGTTCGCCTTGTAGTCGGCGGCGAGGGTCGAGCGGAAGGTGGGGCCGGCGAGGTCGAACGTGCAGGCGATCAGCTCGGGGCGCTGATCCGCCACCAGCTTCCGCAGCATGGTGACGAAGCCGTAGACGGCGTTGGTCGAACGGCCATCGGGCCCCGTCAGCCCGCGGATCGCGTGGTACGCCCGGTACATCTGCGAGTTGCCGTCGACCAGGAAGAGCAAGGGGGAAGCGGACGATCGGGAGTTGTTCATGGAAGGCGCCGTGCGCGCGTGGCGGGTGAAGTCAGTATATCATTGGCCGTCATGGTGAAGGTTCGCGCCGGGCGAGCCGCGCGGGCCTCGCTCGCGGCGCTGGCGGTCGTGCTCGCCGCCGCGTCGTGCGGCGGCGGCAGCGGCCTCGCACGGCAGTACGAGTACGACGAGGACGTCCATCTCTCGCTGGACGGTTCGGCCACCATCTACGTCAACGGGTCGCTGCCGGCGCTCGTCGCCCTCCGCGGGTTCGATCTCGACCTCCGCCCCAATGCGCGGTTCGATCGCGAGCGCGTGAACCGCGCCTTCTCCAGCCCGGTCACCCACGTGACGCGCATCTCGAACTCGCGTCGCCTGGGACGCCGCTTCGCGCACCTGCGGATCGAGGTGGACGACATCCGGAAGCTGCCGGGAACCGCGGCGTTCGGGTGGCTGTCGGTGGCGTTCGATCGTGCAGGCGACCAGTTCCACTACCGGGCGACGCTTGGCGAGGCCGCCAACCGAAAGGTGGGCGACGTCGGCTGGAAGGGGAACGAGCTGGTCGCGGTCCGGCTGCACCTGCCGAGCAAGATCACGTATCACAACGCCGGCGTCAACAACCTGCGGCGCGGCAACATCCTCGTCTGGGAGCAGTCGTTCGCCGATCGGCTGGCCGGGCGCCCGCTCGAGATGGAGGCACGGATGGAGCCCACCTCCATCCTCTACCACACGCTGCTCCTGTTCGCCGGCAGCATGCTCGGCGCCTTCACGGTGCTGGCGGCGATCGTCTACTGGGTGGTCAAAAGGGGAAAGGGGCGCGGCGCCGGCGGACGGGGCGCCGTGGTCCCGCCCGCGGCCTGATCGCCTACCCGACCTGCTTGGCCAGCCGCACCTCGTCGCGCACCGGGATGCCGCCGAACCCGCGCCCGCCGAGGGCGGCGGCGTGGGACAGCAGCGCGCCGGGCACCACCTCGTCGATCAGCCAGCCGCGCCGCTGGAAGAGGTACAGCGACGGGAGGTTGTCGTTGCTCGTCGAGGCAACCAGCTTGTTCAGGCCGTGCCGCGCCGCGAGCACTTCCGCCTCTGCGAGCAGCTGCGAGGCGACGCCCGAGCGCTGCCACAACGGGTCGGTGGCGAGGGCGACCACGTGCAGGGCGCGGGGCTGCAGGCGGTAGGCCAGCGCGCCAGCCACTTCGCCCTTCAGCTCCGCGACAATGGCGGGGCAGTTCTCCAGGCTCAACGCCTCGCCGAAGGCCAGGAGGGCGGTGCGGCCGTAGTGGCGCCGGAAGATCGCCTCCATCACCGCCGCGTCCTCGGGCCCGGCCTGCCGGATCAACACGGCCGGGAGGTCGAGGTGCGGCCGGCACCCGCACACCGCCTGGAGGCGCGCCTCCTCCCAGTCGACGCCGCGGCCGCAGCGGGCGCATCGCAGGACGGCCGGCTTCGCGCCGAACACGGGTCTGGGCATAGGACCCCTACTGTAGTGAAAGCGTCGGGGGCGGGCAAGGTCCCCGCGGGCCACCGCCGGCGTGTCACTGCGCGATGAAGCCGCGGCGTGCTCGGACGGTCCACTCCCGGTCCCTCACGCTCAGTTCGATCGTGTGCCACTTGCCGTCGCGCGGCGCGTTGCTCGCGTAGGCGAGAAAGTACTGGCGGTTCAGCTCGTCGGCAATTCCCGAGGTCGCCGGCCCGAGGTCGCCGGCCGTCCTCACGATCTCGGTGCGGCCGCCGCTGTCGTCGGTGAGCGAGCGGAGGGCAGCGAGATCCACGGGGTCGTCGAACACCGGCGGCGGGGCCGGTGCCCGGTCGGGGGGCCTCGGAAGGACTGGCGGCCGGCCGCCGCCGCCGCCGGGCCTGGGCGGGAAGCCCTGGATGACCGGCGGACGGGGGAACCCGGGCCGGGCCTGCGAGAACCACGAACGGCGGCTCTTCGGCTGGAACAACGAGCGGGCGTCCACGCCGATCGCGTACACGAGCAGCTCCGACTCCTGGATCTGCCGCTGCAGCGCCTCGACCGAGGTGTGACTCGCGGTGTCGTTCCCGTCCGAGATGATGACGAGGGCTTTCTTGGCGTGGCGTCCCGTGTTGGCCAGCGAGACGGCCCGCCCGACGGCGTCGTAGAGAGACGTCCGGCCGCCCGGATCGATGCGCTTGAGCGCCGAGCGGATGGCGCGGCGGTCGGTCGTCCAGCCGTGCTCGAGCACCGGATCCTCGCTGAACGAGTACAGGAAGACCTCGTCGTCGGGATCCGGAAGCCGGTCGAGGAGCTGCTCGAGCGCGCGGCGCGCCTGCGACATCCGCTCGCCGTCCATCGAACTGCTCGCGTCGACGACGATCCCGAGGCTGACCGGCACGCGCTCGCTCGAGAACTGCGCGATGGGCAGCTCGACGCCGTCCTCGAGCAGGAGGAAGTCGTCTTTCGCAAGGCCCTTGACGAAGTGGCCGTCCGCGTCGGTAACGGTTGCGCTCACGTTCACCAGGTCCACGCCGCCCCGGAAGAGCGGACGCTGGGATCCTTGCCGCGCGGCGGGACCGGCGACGAACGCAACCAGCACGAGCAGGAGCGCCGGGACGAACCTCCGGCCAACGATGCGGGACATCTGCAGATGACGAAGGCAAAAGCGCTGCCGACGGGCAGGCGCCGGATTCCGGGCGTTCCCGAGCCTTGCGTCCGTGGCCGTCGTGAGCCGCCGGCCGCGCGGCAGGACGCAACTGTCACGAAGCGGGGACTTCAGCCGGCGGAACCCTGCGGGCCGGCCGGCTTCCATCCCTCGGTGAAGCGCTGCCCCTCCCGCTCGGCGAGGAGGCGAACCGGCCTGAAGCCGGCGGATGTCAGCCACGCCGCCACCGAGGCGGCCGGCGGCCAGCTGGCCGCGCCGCGTCCCGCGAGCGCCGCCAGCACGCCGCGTGGCTGCCGGTCGAGGACGAGCGCGCGACCGCCCGGCCTCAGCGCCCGGAGCACCTCCTCCGCGAGGTGCGCTCGAACCGTCTCGCCGAGAGACGCGAGCAACCCGTCGGTGTTGTCGACCACGGCGACGTCGAAGGAGGCGTCGCCGACGGGCAGGCCGGGCCAGGCGGTAACCTCCACGTCGGCCAGGACGCCGGCTCTGGCCGCGGCAGCCTTGACGCGCACCGCGTCCGGCTCGGAACCGACGACGGCGCAGGCGTGGCCCGTGAGGCCGACCTTGCCGGCCATCTCCGCGAACAAGGCGCCCTGGCGGGCACCGACGTCGAGGAACCGGTTACCGAGGCGCAGGCCTACGACCGCGAGCGGCAGCGCGTGCGGCCCGGGCCCCTTCCGGAAGATCCTCATCGGTGAGTAATGATATAGTTCTCGGCCGTGAAACAACCAGTCGAAATCACCCAACCCACGGGAAAGCTCGGCATCCTCCTGGTAGGCCTCGGCGCCGTCAGCACCACCTTCATCGCGGGCGTCATGGCCGTTCGCAAGGGGATTGCCTCACCGATAGGGTCGCTCACCCAGATGGGAACCATTCGCCTCGGCAGGCGCACCGAGGGCCGCTCCCCGCTGGTGAAGGACCTGGTGCCGCTGGCCTCGCTCGAGGACCTCGTCTTCGGCGGCTGGGACATCTTCGAGGACGACAGCTACTCGGCCGCGCACACCGCGGGCGTTCTCGACGAGAGCCTGCTCGAGCAGATCCGCCCCGAGCTCGAGGCGATCACTCCGTGGCCGGCCGTCTTCGACCGCCGGTACGTCAAGCGGCTCGACGGCCCCAACGTCAAGCGCGGCTCGAACAAGATGGAGCTGGCGCAGCAGGTGCGCGAGGACATCCGCCGTTTCAAGGCCGAGAACGGCCTCGCCCGGCTGGTGATGATCTGGTGCGGCAGCACCGAGATCTTCATGACCCCGTCGCCCGCTCACCAGTCGATCGAGGCGTTCGAGGCCGGGCTCTGCGCGAACGACCTCACCATCCCGTCCAGCATGGTCTACGCGTACGCCGCGCTGAAGGAGGGAATCCCCTTCGCCAACGGCGCGCCGAACCTGACGGTGGACGTGCCGGCCCTGATGGAGCTCGCCCAGCAGCAGGGCTGCCCGGTGGCCGGCAAGGACTTCAAGACCGGGCAGACGCTCATCAAGACCGTCATCGCGCCCGGACTGAAGGCGAGGCTGATCGGTGTGCGCGGGTGGTACTCGACCAACATCCTCGGCAACCGCGACGGCGAGGTGCTCGACGATCCCGAGTCGTTCAAGACCAAGGAGGAGAGCAAGAAGTCGGTCCTCGACTACATCCTCCAGCCCGACCTCTACCCGCAGCTGTACAAGGATCTCTGCCACGTCGTCCGGATCAACTACTACCCGCCGAGGGGCGACAACAAGGAAGGCTGGGACAACATCGACCTGGTCGGGTGGCTGGGCTATCCGATGCAGCTGAAGATCAACTTCCTCTGCCGCGACAGCATCCTGGCCGCTCCGATCGTGCTCGACCTCGTCCTGTTCCTCGACCTCGCGGCCCGCGCCGGCTGGAGCGGGATCCAGGAGTGGCTCTCGTTCTACTTCAAGAGCCCGATGCACGCGCCGGGGCTGTACCCCGAGCACGACCTGTTCATCCAGCTGATGAAGCTGAAGAACACGCTGCGCTACCTGAAGGGCGAGGAGCTGATCACGCACCTGGGGCGCGAGTACTACGACTGACGCCCGCAAGGGAGAACCGAGAACGCAGGTAGAAGTGAACGGATAGGGAGACCGCCCATGCCGTCCAGCAGGATGCAGCCCGCGTTGTTCGGTGGCCTGGTGCTCGGGGTCCTGTCGGCGCTGCCGGTCGTCAGCGCCGGCAACGTGTGCTGCTGCCTCTGGCTCATCGCGGGCGGGGTGGTGGCGGCCTACGTCCTCCAGTCGAACCAGGCGACGCCGATCACGACGGGCGACGGTGCCATCGCTGGACTCCTGGCCGGGATCGTCGGCTCGTTCGTCTATCTGGTTCTCTCGGTCCCGATCAGCCTCCTCACCGGCCCGCTGCAGAACCGCTGGGTCGAGAAGGTCCTCGAGTCGGGCGGCGAGGTGCCCGAGGCGATGCGACCCGCCCTCGAGGCGATGCGCCAGGGGGGCCTCTCGGTGCTGGGCGTCGTCTTCGGATTCGTGATGATGCTGGTGCTGAGCCTGCTGTTCTCCACCGCCGGCGGCGCCATTGGCGCCGCCATCTTCCGCAAGAAGACACCGCCCCCGCCGCCGGCCACGGAGTACGGCGCGCCGTCGCCTCCTCCTCCCGCGGGGATGTAGCGCTATCGGAGAGGGGAACACCGGCGGGGGGGCAACCGTATTGATCTGGTAGCCCCGGCAGCCGCGCCCGGCCGCCCGTGACACAGGAAGCACCTTCGATGGCACTGATCGAGACTCACGATCTCTGGAAGAGCTACACGATGGGGAGCGAGCAGATTCACGCCTTGAGCGGCGTGTCGCTCGCGATCGAACGGGGCGAGTACGTGGCCATCATGGGGCCCTCGGGCTCCGGGAAGTCCACGCTCATGAACCTGATCGGCTGCCTCGACACGCCCAGCCGCGGCAGCTACCTGCTCAACGGGAAGCAGGTCAGCCAGATGAATGACGACGAACTGGCGCGGATCAGGAACGAGGAGATCGGCTTCGTCTTCCAGACCTTCAACCTGCTGCCTCGGGCCACGGCCCTGCACAACGTCGAGCTGCCGCTCGTGTACGCGGGGGTGCCGTCTGCCGACCGGCTGAAGCGCGCCCGCGCCGCACTCGAGAGGGTGGAGCTGGGCGACCGTGTCAGCCACCGTCCCAACCAGCTTTCGGGCGGCCAGCGGCAGCGCGTGGCGATTGCCCGGGCACTCGTCAACAACCCGTCCATCCTGCTCGCCGACGAGCCGACGGGCAACCTCGACTCGAAGACGGGCGAGGAGATCATGGCGCTCTTCGAGCGCCTCCACCACGCGGGCAACACCATCGTCCTGGTCACCCACGAGGCCGACATCGCCGCCCACGCGCACCGCGTCCTGCACATCCGCGACGGCAAGATCGAGGACGACGTGAGGCGAGCGGCCTGACGGCCGCGACTTCGCGACTTCGCGACTACGTGGACTGACACCTCAACAGGCGTTTCGTGCATTCGTCCTGCGGGTCGCCGAAGATCGCGTCGGCCGTGCCGGCCTCGACGATTCGGCCGTGGTGCATGACGGCCACGTGGGTGCAGAGGTGCCGCACGACGCGCAGGTCGTGGGCGATGAAGAGATAGGTGAGCCCAAGCCGGTCGCGCAGGTCCATCAGGAGGTTGAGC
>DAOPQX010000083.1:0-11646 GCA_035348395.1 Vicinamibacterales bacterium
CGGCATCGAGGAGACCTCCTACGAGGTGAACCCCGAGCCGACCGACTGCGTGCTGTGCGGCCTCTGCACGCGGGCCTGCGACCGGATGGGGGTGTCGGCCATCGCCAGCGTCTCGAGAGGAGCCTCGCGGGCGATCGCGCCCCCCTTCGATCAGCCGCCGCCAGACTGCATCGGGTGTCTCGCTTGCGCCGAGGTCTGCCCGACGGGCTGCATCGCCTGGAGCGAGGCCGGCGGCCGGCGCACCATCTGGGGCCGCGTCTTCGAGATGCTGCGCTGCGAGGGGTGCGGGCGCTCCCACCTCACCGACGCGCAGGCGGCGTGGGCCCGCGCGCACGGTGCGGCCGAACAGGACCTGCGGCTGTGCGACGCCTGCAAGCGCGAGCAGCTGGGGCGGACGCTCCGCGCGGTGTCGCGAGGCGAGACGGTGGTCGCGCAGGTGGCAACCTGACGCCCTGGCGCTGCTCGGGACACGGAAGGCGGGAAGCAGCCTTCTGCCAGTTGGAGACGAGATGGCTATCGTGCTGCGCGTGGTCACGGATCGCTGCAACGGGTGCGGCAACTGCGAGATGGCCTGCGCCTTCGTCCACGCGCGGGGCACCCGTCCCGCGCAGCCGCGCATCCACGTGCTCGGCCGGCAGACCTCGCCGGGCTGCGGCACACCAATCCTGTGCCTGCAGTGCGACGAGCCCGCCTGCGTCGAGGTGTGCCCGATCCAGGCGCTGTCTCGCGACGAAGCGACGGGCGCCATCCGGCTCGACGAAGCCCGCTGCATCCGGTGCCGGTCGTGCGTGGCCGCCTGCCCGTTCGGCAACGTGGCGTGGGACGCGGCCCAGCGCGCGGTCGTGAAATGCGACCTGTGCGGCGGCGACCCCCAGTGCGCCCGCTTCTGCCCGACCGGCGCCCTCTCCAGTAGAACAGGCGTCTCGCCTGTTCGTGATACCGCCGCCTCGCCTGTTCGTGATGCCGGCGTCTCGCCTGTTCGTGATCCTGGCGTCCCCGCCTGCTCGTGATCGGCGTCCCCGCACGCTCCTGACCTCGCGACGCCCTGCACCTTCGAAGGGCGCCACGGATCAACCACACTTCGTCCAGCCACCCGGCGTCGGCGGGAGCTGTCTCAAGGCTTGCCGGTCTTCGGGCGGTCGGCCACCTGGTCGATCGCAGCGGCCGCCGAAGACCGGCTCGGTGTCCTGCGTGAGAGCGTGAAGCCCGTCCATGAGCGGTTCTGCGGCCGGGGCAGCGCCCAGAAACCCTCACCGACGAGGTGGAACGCCGCGTTCCGTCGCGCCCGCTCGCCCCCCGATTGCGCCCCCTCGCCGGAGAATCGCTGATCCCCCGCGTGGGCCCGCCTACCCTGAGGTCAAAGGAAACGGCCGGCATCCGCCTCGGCTGCAGCGCGGTCGCGCACGGGTCTTCGTGGTCGCGGCTGCGGCGCGGGCGGAGGCCGGTGCGGACACGCGGGCGATCACCACGGTCGCCCCTACGGGAGGTGCCCCCCATGGCTCACGCCCCCATCAAGTACGTCGAGCGAGGCCTCGGCATCGTCGCCAACGGCCTGTGGCACGGATACGCGCTGGCGAGCCGGCTCCTGCAGCGGGAGTCGTTCACGCCCCGCTGGTCGGACAAGCCGCTGCAGAAGTCGTGGGAGAAGACGAAGCCCGGCCTCGGCGTACCGCGCGAGACCGATTCGCTCTGCCCGGTCTGCGTGCGCGAGGCGCGCCGCGAGATCCTCGACGGCGTCAAGGACGTCTCGGTGCTGCTGAACGAGAAGGTCGGTGAAATCAAGGCGCAGATCATCGAACGCGACGGGAAGATCCTGATGGTCAAGGATTGCCCGCAGCACGGGCACTTCGAAGACGTCATGTCGATCGACCCGGAGATGTTCCGGCACCTCGAGCGGGTGTTCCCCGGGCGCGACATCACCGCGCACAACGACGAGAAGCTGCACAACCACGGCAGCAGCACCATCAAGTACGGCCGCGGGTCGGTGCTGACGATCGACCTCACCAACCGCTGCAACATGATGTGCGATCCCTGCTTCATGGACGCGAACCAGGTGGGGTTCGTCCACGAGCTGTCGTGGGAGGACATCAAGACCGCGCTCGACAACGCGATCTCCATCAAGCCCCGCCGCCAGATGTCGGTGCAGTTCTCGGGCGGCGAGCCGACCATCTCGCCGCACTTCCTCGACGCGATCCGCTACGCGGTGAAGCTCGGCTACCGCAGCGTGCAGGCGGCGACCAACGGCATCGAGTTCGCCAAGAGCCCCGAGTTCTGCCGCCAGGCGGCCGAGGCCGGCCTCCGCTTCGCCTACCTGCAGTTCGACGGGATCGGCAACGCGGCCAACTCGCACCGGCGCGTCGGCAACCTCTTCGACGTCAAGCTCCGCGCCATCGAGAACCTCTGGAACGCCGGCGTCAGCATCGTCCCCGTCGTGACGATCGTCAACGGGGTGAACAACGAGCAGGTCGGGCGCATCGTCGAGTTCGCCCTCGACAACCCGAAGAAGATCACCTTCCTGTCGTTCCAGCCGGTGTCCTTCACCGGCCGCGACGAGGAGGTCAGCCCCGAGCGGCGGGCCGCGCAGCGCTACACGCTGGCGCACCTGGCGCACGACGTGAAGCGCCAGACGGGGATGGGGGAGCCGGCGCGCGACTGGTTCCCGATCTCCTTCATGGGCACCTTTTCCGACTGGGCCGACCAGGTGCACGGGCCGGGCGACGAGTGGGGCCAGCTGAGCTGCGGCTGCCACCCGAACTGCGGCATCGGGATGGCCGTCATGGTGGACAAGGAGACGAAGGAGCGGGCGGCGGTGACCTCCTTCCTGAACGGCCCCCGGCTGGCGAGCGACGTGCGGCTGGTGAACGACGCCGCGCTGGGCCGGGCCTGGGCGGTGCTCGGGATGGCGCTGTCGCTGCTCCGCAACTACGACCCGTTCAAGGCGCCCTCGCGCTTGAACGTCCTGCTGCTGATGGAGCGGTTCGACAAGGCCTTCGGCGCCACCAAGCGCGACTACGGCCGCCTCGGCGAGGGCCGGACGATGAAGGACATCGAGAAGCGGCGATCGGACCGCTTCCTGTTCCTGTTCATCGCCGGGATGTGGTTCCAGGACCTGTTCAACTACGACTTCAGGCGGACGGAGATGTGCATCATCCCGTACGCCACCCAGATGGGCGAGATCTCCTTCTGCGCCTACAACACCGGGATCGGCTGGCGGCAGATCGTCGAGAAGATGCACATGACGGCCACCCTCACGAAGTGGTACGAGGAGCACGGCCGCCACGAGATCTTCGCCGGGAACAAGCACGTCCCGCTCCCCTCGACCGAGCACTCGCTCTCGCTCGATCCCGAGGCGGTGGCGGCTGGCGCCCAGCACGACCTCGAGGAGCTTGGCATCGCGCGCAACGCGCGCGAGGAGCAGCTGATGGCGCGGAAGCGCAAGGCGCCGACGGCGCCGACGCCGGAGGAACAGCGGCGCGACCAGGAAATGGCGCGGCTGTACCGCCAGCACGTGCTCAAGGAGGACCCGAACCTGGTGTCGGTGGATACGCTGCGGGCGTCGCTGCGGAAATCGGCGTAGGGACAGCATTGGGGCGACCACAAGGGTCGCCCCTACGTTGTCGGCTGGCGTCAGCTGCCCGCGCTGTCCGCTGTCATCAGCTGCCTTTCGGCGCGATGTAGTTCTTCCGCGCGCGCGACTCGAGGCCGCGCGGGACGAGCTTCACCTCGATCTTGTGGCGCTTGCCGTCGCGATCCGGCGGCGCGAAGCCAAGCAGGTACTGCGCGTGCAGCTCGTCGGCCACGCGCTCGAAGGTGGCCGGGAGGTCGTCGGAGGGCCGCAGCTCGAAGTAGCCGCCGCCGGTTTCGAGCGCCAGCTTGCCGAGGCCGGGGTCGGGAAAGTCGTCGCCGAGCGCGGCGGCGCCGCCACGGTTGCCCAGACCGCCGAAGCCGCCGCCGAATCCGCCCGGCAGCCGGCCCGAGCGGGAGCGCAGCCCCACCGAGTAGATCATCACCTCGTCGCGCCGGGCGCGCTCCATCACATCCACCAGCGTGAGGTAGCGGCCGCCGAACTTCGGCGGCCCCGAGTCCTTGCCGTCGCTCAGCACGAGGACGACGCGCCGCTCGTCCCCGGCGCCCTCGAACGCGCCGAGCGCGGCGTCGAGCGCGGTCCAGAGGGGGGTCGGCGCGCTGCGCGGGGCCTGCGCCGGCAGCTCGGCCACCAGCGCCGCCCGGTCGTTGGTGAACTCGGGGCTGATCTTGATCTCCTCGCCGAACCACCCCACCTTCGCCTGGTCCTCGGGCCGGAGCTTCGAGAACAGCTGCGAGCAGGCGGCGCGCAGCAGCCCCAGGTTCCCGTACATGCTCCCGCTGATGTCGAGCATGACAATGAGCCGGATGGGCCGCGGCGAGTCGTCGAAGACCGGGATTGGCTGCTTGCGTCCGTTGTCGAGCAGGACGAAGTCGTCCTTGGTGAGCGTGGTGACGAGACGGCTGTCCCCGTCCGTCACGGTCACGTAGACCGGCACCGTCTCGGTGGCCCCGCGGAAGACCGGCGCCTGCTGGGCGCGGAGCCCCACGCCCAGCGAGGCCGCCAGGAGGCAGGTCAGCAGAAAGGGTCGCATGACCCCAACATACCGCCGGCGGGGAGGCCGGCGCTAGGCGAACTGGGCCTGCATCTTCTTGAGCAGGCGCAGCGACGCCGCGATCCCCTCGCGCTCGGGCAGCTTCTCGCCCTCGTACTCGATCCCGACCCACGAGTGGTACCCCGCGTCGAGCATGATCTTGATCAGGCGCGGGTAGTCCTTCGTGGTCTCGTTGCCCTGCGCGTCGAAATCGTGCGTCTTGGCGCTGACCCCCTTCGCGTACTCCATCAGCTCGGCGACGCCCTTGTAGCGGTCGTACTCGTAGAAGTTCCCGAAGTCGGGCAGCGTCCCGCAGCGCGGGTGGTTCACCAGCTTCATCACCCCCACCAGCCAGTCGCCGTGCGACGACAGGCCGCCGTGGTTCTCGACGATGACGTTGATCTGGTGCTGCCCGGCGAACTCGCACAGCCGGCGCAGCCCGTCGGCCGCCAGCTTCATCTGCTCCTCGGGCGTCCCCTTGGAGGCGGCGTTCACCCGGATGCTCGCGCACCCCAGCGTCTTCGCGGCGGTCACCCAGCGGTAGTGGTTCTCGACCGCCTTCTTCCGCGCGGCCTCGTCCGGGTCGCCCAGCTGCCCCTCGCCGTCCACCATGATGAGGTGCTGGTGGACGTTGTGGTCCTTGGCGCGCTTGTTCAGCTCGGCCAGGTAGGCCGCGTCCTCGGCCTTGTCCTTGAAGAACTGGTTCACGTACTCGATGGCGTCGATGTCGAAGACGGTGCGCGTCACCTTCGCGAAATCGAGGTTGTCGAGCACCTTCTTCTGCAACTCGCGGTGCAGCGACCACTCGGCCAGCGAGATCGTGAACGGCGGCTTCTTGCCCGCCTGCGCGAAGAGGTCAGACGGGCGTACGGCTGCCAGCGATGCCGCGGCTGCGGCCCCGGTGACGATGAAGGAACGGCGCGACAGGTGTGTGCTCATGTTTGAAGGCTACCTCATCTCGACACCGCGTTCACGCGACTTGCGGGGCGCGCCCGGTGCGGGCCGCGCCAGCGCGTCGTTGATCCCGCGCAAGCTCAGCCACCACTGGTGCTTCGGCCGGCGGTTCGGCTCGTCCACCATCCGCGGCAGGTCCTCGAGCGGGTGGAACTCGAGCCTGCCCGACACGGTGCCGATGAACGCCGCCACCGGATTGGCCTCGGCCGCACGCTCGATCAGGAAGCTCACGCACTGCCGGGCGAGCGTCGTCCCCTGGATGCGGTCGAAGGGCGAGGGGTCGCCCCCCTGCTGCAGGTGCCCGAGAATGCTCTGCCTCACCGCGAACACGCCGCCGCTCTCCTCGTCGAAGAGCGCCGAGATGAAGGCCGTGTCGTAGGTGGGGTTCGCCTCCTCGTTGCGGATCACGAGGCCGACGCGCTTGCCCTCCTGGAAGCCGCGGATGAGGGCGTCCAGGTCTTCCTTCATCGCCTTGAGCGTGATTCCCTCCTCGGGCAGGTAGACGCGCTCGGCGCCGGTCGCCAGGCCGCTCATCGAAGCCAGGTACCCGCACCGGCGCCCCATCACCTCGACGACGTAGCACCGCCGCTCGGCGACGGCCGACTGCTTGATCTTGTCCACCACCGTCACGATGCTGTTGAGCGCCGTGTCGGCCCCGATGCTCAGCTCGGTGCCCGGCAGGTTGTTGTCGATCGTCGCCGGCAGGCACACCAGCGGGATCTCGAACGCCGGGTAGTTGCGGCGCTCCTCGAACAGACGGTGCGCCCCCTGGTACGCCTCCCAGCCCCCGATGATCAGCAGCCCCTCGATCCGCCGCTTCTCGATGGTCCGGGCAATCGCGTAGAAGTCGGGGCCGTCGGGAACGGCCCTGTTGGTGCCCAGTTCCGCGCCGCCGCGCGACGCCCACCCATCGACGCTCATCCAGTCCATCGTCTTGATGTCGTCGTCCACCAGCCCGGGAAAGCCGCCCTGGACGCCGAGCACGATGTGGCCGCGGTCGAGCGCGACGCGCACGGCCGCCCTGACGGCGGCGTTCATGCCGGGGGCCGGCGCGCCGGCGTGCATGATGGCCAGGCGGAAGCGCCTCTGGCCAGCCTGCGGCGGGTGCGGCAGCGCGCGCAGCAGCGTCTGCATGGTGCCGAGGGCGGTGTTGAAGCTCGGGCCGCGCATCTCGAGCGCGCGGGCGTACTCGCGCGACTCGAGCAGCCGGTTCACCTCGCGCGACTGGGCCACCGACTCGGCGAGCGGTATCCGCTCGACCCGGTTGCCGCGCATCCCGATGACCTGCGACTCCCTGTCGGCGTGCCCGCCGAGCAGTGTCTCGACCGCCGCGTGCCCCATGATCGTGCCGAGGTTCCGGTCGTACGCGCTCGGCGCCCCGCCGCGCTGCACGTGACCGAGCACGGTGATCCGGACCGATTCCCCGAGCCCCTTCCCGAGCACGTCGCGCAGCCGCTCGCTCGTGATCGGCCGCCCCTCGCGGTCGGTCGCCCCCTCGGCCACCACCACCGTCGCGTCGCGCCGGCCGGCGTCGCGGGCCGCCTTCAGCGACGCCAGCATCTCGTCTTCCCACCTGTCGGACTTCGGCGGGTTCTCGGGGATGAACACCCAGTCCGAGCCGGTGGCGATGGCGCTCATCAGCGCCAGGTAGCCGCAGTGCCGCCCCATCACCTCCACCACGAACGTCCGGCGGTGGCTCGAGGCGGTGCTGCTGATGGCGTCGATCGCTTCGGTGATCCGGTGGAGGGCGGTGTCGGCGCCGATCGTCATGTCGGTGCCGGCCGCGTCGTTGTCGATCGATCCGAACAGGCCCACGACGACCAGGACGGGATGAAGGGCGGCGTCCGCGGGGCTGACCTGGCCGGCGGCGACCAGCTCCTCCACCAGGCCTGGCCACTCGGAGCGCAGCAGGTTGGCGCCGTGGAGGCTGCCGTCGCCGCCGATGACGACGAGGGCGTCGAGGCCGTGGGCCAGGACGTTGCGCGCCGCGGTGAGCCGCCCCGGCCGGGTGCGGAACTCGTCGGAGCGCGCGGTGCCGATGGTGGTGCCGCCGCGGTGGAGGATCCCGCCGACCGAGCTCCAGCTGAGTGGCTGGATCCGGCTGCCGCCTTCGATGAGACCGGCGTATCCCTCCGAGATGCCGAACACCTCGACGCCCCGGTCGAGCGCCGTGCGCACGACGGCGCGCACCGCGGCATTCATCCCGGACGCATCACCCCCGCTTGTCAACAGGCCGAGACGCTTGATGGTACTCACGGAGGCAATGTTACGACAGAAGACGGCCTCCCGGGCTTCCGCCTCCGCGCCGCCCCCCGCCTCCAGCTACGGCTGGCGGCCGGGCACCTGTGTACGCACGGCGTAGAGCGACGTCCGCGCGCAGATGAACAGCGTCTTCCCATCGGCGCCGCCGAAGACGAGCTGCGTCGGACGCTCGGGCACCTCGATCGTCTCGATCGGCCGCCCGTTCGGGTCGTAGACCTGGATGTGCCCGGCCGCGAGGTACACGCGCCCCTCGGCGTCCACCGCCACCCCCTCGCCCCCCTGCTGCACGAAGACCTCGAGGCCTTCGAGGTTGCCGTCGGGTGCGAGTGTGCCGCGCCAGGTGGTCACCTCCGACTCGCTGGTCACGTAGAACGGCTGGCCCGGCCTGGCGGCGGCCAGTCCAAAGCCGCGCAGCAGGTCGGCACTCTTCACCCCCCAGCTCTGGGCGCCGGTGGTGAAGTCGCGGCCGGCCGAGATGTAGGTGGTGCCGTCTGGCGACAGGTAGTGAAACGGCCGCCGGACGGCCTGCCCCGTTTCCGGGTCGCGCGCCACGCGCCAGTCGCCGACGGGCCGCACCGCCGTCAGCTCTGGCCGCAGGGTGGCGTCAACCGGCTCGAGCACCGACAGTTGGTCGATCGGCGAGCCCGGCTCGAATGCGTAAACGGTTCCGTTCCCGCCGTAGGAGACGACCATCAGGTTGCCGGCGCGGTCGGCGGCCAGGTTGACCGGCTCGAGGGGCGTGTCGCGCTCGACAGACAGCCGCGACCGCGAGACGTCCCACCGGTAGATGCGCTGGCGCCGCGCGTCCACGAAGAAGAAGTCGCCGGAGGGAACCGCCGCGCCGCCGGAAATGTTGAAGAAGCCGGTGGCGAGGCGCCGCACCTCCGCGCCCGGCTCGAGGATGTTCGATCGGGCAACGCTGCTTTCGACACTGCCCTGGCCGGCCGAGCCGCGCCCCACCTGTGTACGTCCCGCAGGGGCACGCCCCGGCACGTCGAGCCAGGCGAACTCGCGCTGCCTGATCTCGGCGCCGGAGTCCTCGTCGACGACCGCCGCGTCGAACGACACCTTGCTGTTGCTGTAGCAGTGGAAGTTCCGGAAGCGGATGTTCCGCGAGTTCGAAACCTTCACCGCCCAGGGGAACGGCTGGTACGAGCTGATGACCCGGTAGAGGTGGAAATTGGCGAAGGTGATGTTCTCCGAGTCGACGACCTCGAGGGGCAGCGCGAAGGGGCTCTCGCCGCGCTCCTCCTCGGTCTGCATCGCGTAGATCCGCCAGTTGGCCGCATTCCGCACCTGGATCTCGTAGCGGACGTGGTGCTCGCTCGACATCTGGTAGACGCGCCCCTCGGTGGTCGTGTCGGAGATCAGCATCCCCGACATCGCGAACGTGCTCGGCGTCCAGATGTCGAAGAAGGTGCCGCCGCCGCCGTCGGTCACCCACAGGCTCGGGTACTGGCTGTCCCAGCGGCGGTTGGCGTCGGGATCGGCCGTCCTGCTGTTGTTGTAGGGGTTTGCGCGCGTCCCGTCCAGGTTGTTGGTGCCGTGGCCACCGAGGAACCGGACGTCGTTCATCATCGAGCGGGCGCCGGCCATCCACTTGACGCCGACCGCGCGCGGGTTGATCCCGTTGGTGTAGACCCCGACGCCGATCATTACGTTCGTCCCGCCCTTCGGCGTCTCGATCATCGCCTTCGGCGGCCCGACGCCCTGGAAGGCCTCGGTCCGGTCGAGCAGCACCAGCGCGGTGACCAGCGGGTGCAGGCCGACGATCACCGTCTCGGGCCGGAGCGTCAACGTGTCGGAGATGACGTAGTACCCCATGGGGAGGAAGATGGCGCGGTGCGACGCGATCGCCCGCCGGAAGGCCTCGGTGTCGTCGGTGACGCCGTCGCCCTTTGCGCCGAGCGCGTGCACGTTCACCCAGCTCCCGGCCGGCGGAAGCGGGACGAGGTCCGACGCCACCGGTTCGGGCATCGCCTCCAGCGCGTTGGCCTCGAAGACATCCACGATCGCGGGCGCCGCGCGTATGCCGGCGTAGTGAAGGCCATGCGAAAAGACCTTCACCTCGTAGATCTCGCCTGGCGCGGCGAACGTCTTCCCGCTCTTCCGCAGACGGGCGAAGGAGGGGACGCGGCGGCAGACCACGTTCTCGAAGTTGATCTGTGTCCGGGGGTTCTCCTCGAGGCCGATGAGGATGGCCGGGCCTGAGATCTCCTCCATCCGGCCGTCCTTGATCCACAGCTCGTCGTGCGAGTCCTCGTCGATCGAGACGGCGGCCGGGACGTTCCGGAAGTGCGGGCGGACCAGCGTCAGGCCGGCAGCGCGTTCGCGGATGGCCGCCTCGCGCTGCCCCTCGAAGTACGTGTCTACCGCCGTGAACTGCCAGCCGGGGGACGGCGTCCTGGTCCAGATGCCGTAGGTGCCGCCGAAAAAGCGGACGTCCTCCATCACGTTGCCGGTGTCGTGCACCCCCGCGATGCCCGGCCCGACGCGGATGTCCATGTGCGCGAGGAAGCAGTGCTGGGCGTAGGTGCCGCGCACCGCGACGGCGCCGTGGTTGGCCTCGCCGATCTCGATATCGATGTTGCTGATGGCCGAGTAGAAGGTGCCCGGCGAGGCGTCGGGCGGACGCGCGCCGGGGACCGGGGCCGCGGCCGGCGGAGCGCCCGGGCGGCCGAACCCCGGGCGCGACCCGGCGAAGAAGATCATCTGACGCTCGGCGTTCCGGTCCTGGTAGCCGGGGGTGTTCGGGCCGAGCACGATCACCGGGCGCGTGGCGCCGTACCCGATCAGCCGGATGGACGGCCAGACGTCGATCGTGCGCGTGATCCGGTACCGCCCCTCGGGCACGAAGACGATGCCCGGCCCCACCGTCTCGTGCACCCGGTCAATGGCGCGCTGGATGGCGTCGGAGTCGTCGGCGACACCGTCGCCGCGGGCGCCAAACGCCTCGAGGTGCACGGCCTTCGGATCGTCGAGGCGGACGGTGTAGTACGACGTCCCGGCCACCGCCGGCGCCGCCATGGCAAGCAGACAGGCTATGAACACGATGCGCTTGGACATGGTCATCCGCCTTCGCCCTCACATCAAAGTCCCGCCTTGACGCGCCACTATAGCTCCGACATGATCGCTCCGCCAGAGGGAGGGGCATCGCGTGCGGCACACCGGATTACTCGGAGCGGCGGCGGTTTCGTTCGTTCTTGGCGTGTCGGCCGGCGTCTCGGCGCAGGCGACCGTGAAAACCGAAGGCGGCGAGGTCCGCGGTGCCGCGATCGGCACCACCGGCATCCGCGTCTTCAAGGGCGTTCCCTACGCCGCCCCGCCCACCGGCGAGCGGCGGTGGACGGCACCGCAGCCGCCCCCGGCGTGGGAGGGCGTCCGCGACGCGACCGCGTTCGGGCCCGGCTGCGTGCAGGGGAAGGTTTTCGGCGACATCCACTTCGACCGGCAGGACGAGGACTGCCTCAACCTCAACATCTGGACGCCCGCAAAGGGCGGCGAGCGCCTCCCGGTGATGGTCTGGATCCACGGCGGCGGCTTCGTCGCCGGCGGCGGCGGCGAGCCGCGTCACGACGGCGAGGCCTTCGCCCGCAAGGGCATTGTCCTGGTTTCCATCAACTACCGCCTGGGCGTCTTCGGCTTCTTCGCTCACCCCGAACTGACCCGCGAGTCGGGGCGCAGCGCCTCGGGCAACTATGGCCTGCTCGACCAGGTGGCCGCCCTCCGGTGGGTGCGCGACAACATCGCGGCGTTTGGCGGCGACCCGGCGAACGTCACGATCTTCGGCGAGTCGGCCGGATCGTTCTCG
>DAOPQX010000084.1:0-11620 GCA_035348395.1 Vicinamibacterales bacterium
CCGGATGCTGCGTGGTGTTCTGCAGCGGGACGACCCATTGCCCTTCCAGCCCCCGCGCCTTCGCTGTCTCGGCGGCGGCCTGGATCTCGTCCTTGGTCAGGCCGGCGAGGTCGGCCGGGTTCGAGGTGACCAGGGCGCCAGCCTTGGTGGCCGCCATCAGCATGTTGGTGAACTTCGCCGCGAGCGCCGCGTCCTCCTCGTTCAGCGCCTTCAGCTTCGTCTTGTCCTCGTCCGACAGCTTGGCACCGGCGCGGACGAACCGCCGGTAGTAGTACTCGGCCAGCCGCAGGTCCTGCCCCGCCAGCTTCAGCGCGTCGCGCTGCCCCCACAGCTTCTCCACGCGCTCGAACAGCTTCCCGTTCAGGAAGATGGCGTCGTCCAGGGCGGCAAGCTTCGGGGCGATCTCTTCCTGCAGAGCTTGCAGCGTCGGGTTCGTGTTCGCCGACGACAGGCCGTTGAAGGCGAGGTTGACGCGAGTGAGCAGCTGGCCGCTCCGCTCGAGCGCCACCAGTGTGTTCTCGAAGGTGGGCGGCTCGGCGCTGTCGGCGATGGCTGCGATTTCGTCGAGCTGCTGGCGGATGCCGGCCTCGAAGGCGGGCTTGAAGTCGGCGTCCTGGATCCTGTCGAACGGCGGCGCGCCGTACGGCAGGGGACTGGGCGTGAGCAGCGGGTTGGCCCGCTCGGCGGCGGGCGCCTGGTTCTCGGTCATGGGTTCGGGAGCTGAGGAATAGGAGGCCAGCGCGAACGCGCCGGCAATGCCAGCCGCAAGGACGACGAGGATGAGCATGGCGCGTCGAAGCATGAGATGAGTCCTCCCGGCGACGGATGACTGAGCGGCTTAATGACGGCTTGATGATCATAGCGCGATGCCGATCGAGGGCGCGAGCGCGCGGCAGGCCGACCTTGCGATGGAAGGCACAAACAGCCTTGTGATGGACGGCACAAGCAGATGTTGCCTTTCCCGAACTACCTGACAAAGGTCGCCCTCACGGCGGCAATCTGGAGCCTTCGTCGTGCTGCCGCGAACGCAACAAGCTCTTTTGCTTGAATAGTTACGTGACGGGTGGGTCAGCGAGGTCCGACTGGCCCAAGGCTTGCCAGCGCTGCGACATCTGCTGGATCCAATTGGTGGGCTCCTCAACGATGCACCTCTTAGGCAATCTGGTCTGACGGTTCACCCCTGATCTTTCCCGAGCGTGGGAGCCGTCAGCATTGGCAGTGTCGGCCGGGGCAGTCGGTCCGTGGCTCGTTGCGGTGCTGGCGGCAAGGCAAGCTACTCGTGTGCCTTGCCGCAGGTGTCCGTGGCGCCGCGATTGGCTGTCATGGTTCCCCTTCCTGGCCGGCGGCCTGCGCGCGGCTTGGGCTCGACCCCATTCGCTTGGGGTGCCCTGGCCGCGACGGCTCAGCCCCTAGTGTGTGGGACTGACGGGGCGGTAGCTTGTCCGATCTTCTCGCTTGTCCGGTCTTCCCCCGCGACAACTCAGGAAGTATCGAGCCATGCAGATCCTGGTCGCCACGGCCCTCGCGCTGTTGTTCTGTGCACAAGGCGGCGCGCTGACGCAGGCCAACCCGGCACAGTCGAAGCAGCCGGCACCGGGTGCGCGGGCCGCCGAGGCCGTGGCTCCCCCCGCGCACCCGGTTGATCCGACTGTGGCCGCGGACGCGCCCGACCGCGGCTTCACCATCGGCCCCGAGGACGTGCTCGGGATCCTCGTCTGGCGGGAGCCCGAGGTGTCGGGGGACGTTACCGTCCGTCCCGACGGCATGATCACGCTGCCGCTGATCCGCGACGTGAAGGCCGCCGGCCTGGCGCCCGATGCGCTGGCCGACCGCATCCAGGCGGCGCTGCGCGAGTACATCACCGACGCGTCGGTCACGGTCGTCGTCCGGCAGATGAACAGCCGCAAGGTGTTCATCACGGGCGAGGTGGTGCGGCCTGGCAGCTATCCGCTGGCGTCGAGGATGACCGTGATGCAGCTCATCGCGGTCGCAGGAGGCCTGACCGAGTGGGCCAACGCCAGGAAGATCTCGCTCATCAGGGTGGAGGGCGGCAAGACGACCACCCACCCGTTCGATTACCAGGATGTGGCGCAGGGCAGGAAGCCTCAGCAGAACCTCGTGCTGAGGGCAGGGGATACGGTGGTCGTACCGGAGGCCTGAGCCGGTGCTCGTGGCGCAGCCAATGACGTGCTCCCGCAGCGCAGGTGTGCGCTGTGCGGCGGCGCTTGCGCTGGTGGTATGGCTGGCGATGCCCGCCTGGGGCCAGTCGCCCCAGCAGCCCCAGGCACCGCCGCCGGCCCCGCCACAAGCGGCGCCGGCCGGCCGGCAGACGCCGGAGCAGCAGGCAGAGCCGGTGCCGGCCGAGCGCGAGAGGCGCCGGGGACGAACCACCGAGTCACGTCGGGAGCCGCGGCGGGGCGCGACACGGATGCGATCCCAGGAGGAGCGCACGTCGCGCGACCCCGGGCTAACCCGCCGGGAACTGACGCTCGCCGCGAACCTGAATGGCGGCTACGACGACAACCTGACCGGGGGTCTGGGCGGGGGCGCGGGAACGGCGCCGCGGATCATGGCCAGCGGATCGACCGGCTACTTCGACGCCGCGCTCGGCTACTTCTACGGAAACGCCTTGCGCTCGGTACGCGTGGACGCCGCCGGCAGCCTCCAGGCATACCCGGACTATCTGGACGGCGTGGCGCCAGGAGGCGCGGCCACGATCTCGGCGCAGACGAACCTGGGCCGGAGAACCCTGTTCAGGGCTTCCGAGCGCGTCGGCTACGAGCCGCTGTTCAGTGTCTTCTCCCCTGGCGCGAGCAGCGCGCCGCTGCCAGGGGGCATCGCGGAGACGGCGCCCGCGGCCGGACTCTACGAGCGCCGCTCGGCCAGCTCGAACGCGCTGCTGGCACTCGACCGCCAGTGGGGCCGCCGCGACGCGACCTCTTTCTCCTACATGTACAGGGTCCAGCGCTTCACCAGCGAGGACTACGGCGACAACAGCGCGCAGGATCTGGGCGCCGAGCACCGCCGCACGTTGGCCCGGGGCGTCGGCCTCCGGGCGGCGTACCGGCACGTTCGCCGCGATTACACCGACTTCGCCGGCGAGGGACGGGCGACGCGGGAGCACAGGATCGAGGGCGGTCCCGAGATCGAGTACACCCGTTCGCGCCGCCGAAGCCTGAGCCTGCTGCTGGCTGGCGGGGCCGCGCACGTCGAGTCCCTAAGCTCCGCCGACCGCCCGTCGTACTCGTCCTGGGTGCCCATCGGGAGCGGAACGCTGACGCTCGGGCTGCCGCCGAACTGGTCGCTGCAGGGCGGGTACCAGCGCGACTTCGCGCTGCTGCGGGGCGTGACCGACGAGGTCTACACGACCGACACCGCCTTCGGCAGCGCCGGCGGCCTGCTTTCGTCGCGCGTCGATCTTCGGCTGGGCGGGTCGTTCAGCCGTTGGAGGACGTCGCTGGTGCCCGGTCTCGACGGCCGGCTCAGGACGTACGGCGGGTCGCTGCAGCTCGGCATCGCGCTGACCGGCGCCGTCGCGGCCACGGCCGGCTACCACTACTATCACCATCGCTACTCCGACCCGGCCGCGCTCCCCGAGGGGTTCCCGGCGAGGTACAACCGTCACGCCGTCCGTGTCGGCATCGCCGTGTGGGTCCCACTGATGGGCGCGATTTCGCGGCCCACCAGAATCTTGCGATAGGTAGCAGGCGAACGATCATGATTCCTGGGCAGGACCTAACGATCAAGTTCGCGATCAGGGCGCTCAAAAGGCGGCCGTGGCTCGTCGCCGGTCCCCTGTTCTTCGGCGTGATGGGTGGGCTCCTGTACTCCCGCTCGCAGCCGAGCCTCTACCGCTCCGACGCCGTGGTCCAGGTCGTGCCGCAGCGAATCCCCGACACCTACGTCCAGTCCACCGTCACCGCGCGCGTGGAGGACCGCCTCTCGTCGATCGCGCAGCAGGTACTTAGTCGGACCCAGCTCGAGTCGGTCATCCTCGAGTTCGACCTCTACCCGGATGAACGCCGCCGGTTCCCGATGGAGGACGTGTTCGAGCTGATGACCGAGCGGGTCAATGTGGCCCCGCTCGAGGGGTCAACACGAGGCCGGCAACAGGCGGTGGATGCGTTCCGCATCTCATTCGACTACGAGCGTCCCGAGGTCGCTCGGGACGTGGCCGCCCGGCTCGCGGGCTTCTTCATCGATCAGAACGTCAAGGAGCGGGGTTCGCAGGCCGATCAGACCAGCGCGTTCCTCGAGTCGCAGCTGGCCGACGCGCGGTCTCGCCTCGAGGCGCAGGAGAAGAAGCTCGAAACCTTCCGCGAGCGCAACTCGGGGCGCCTTCCGACGCAGACGCAGACCAACATGCAGGCGATCCAGAACACCCAGATGGCGCTCCAGGCCATGGTGGAGTCGCTGGCGCGGGACAGGGATCGCAAGCTGATGCTCGAGCGCCTCTACACCGACGCGGCGGCCGACTCCCCCGTTGTGGCCCCGGCCACCGGACCGGTTCCGTCCCCCGCACCGGCCGCGACTGACCAGGCGAGTGTCCTGCCCGGGGCGCCGCCGCGGCAGCGGCTCGAAGCGGCGCGCGCCGCGCTCGCGCAGATGGAGGTTCGCCTGAGTCAGAAGCACCCGGACGTGATCCGCACCAAGCGGCTCATCGATGATCTCGAACGGCAGGTCGCCACGGAAGAAGCTCAGCGGCCCCTGTCACCCGATGCGGCGTCGGAACGCCCTGCGAGCCAGGAGGAGTTGCGGCGCCGCGACAGGCTGCGCGAGATGCGCGCGGAGATTGAGAGCCTCGATCGACAGATCGCCTTCAAGGAGAGCGAGGAAAGTCGCCTGCGGAACGAGATCGGCGCCTACCAGGCTCGCCTGGAAGCCGTGCCGGGTATCGAGTCGGAGTGGATTGCCCTGACCCGCGACTACGACACGCTGCAGGACACCTACAAGCAACTGCTCGCCAAGAGCGAGAACTCGAAGATGGCGGCCAGCCTCGAGCAGCGCCAGATCGGGGAGCAGTTTCGCATCCTCGACCCGCCACGGGTGCCGGTGAAGCCTTACAGCCCGAACCGCATGAAGATCAATCTGCTCGGCACGCTCGCCGGGCTTGGTCTCGGGCTGCTCCTCATTGGGCTGGCGGAGTACCGCGACACCACGATGCGGACCGAGTCGGACCTCATGGGCGCGATGGATCTGCCGGTCCTCGGGCTGCTGCCGTACGTTCAAACTGAAGCCGACGGCCGGCGGCTGCGTATCCGGCGCCGGTTTCTAGCGGCCGGAGTGCTGGGGGTTGCCATTGCCACGGGAACCGCCTTCTGGGTCCTCGAACTGTGGAAGTACGTCGTATGAGCGGGACAGGTGTGGAGTCCTGATGGGCCGAATCGACGAAGCCTACCGCCGCTTGAACCTCGATGTGCGCCGGGGCACGGGCGCCCCCGCCTCGGACGGAGACGGCTCACCCTGGCAGCCGGACTCGCTCGGGGGAGGCGACGGGCGGCAGGCGGCCATGCCGGCCCAGCCCAGCCAGACCGCGCCCGCGCCCGCCTTGCGCTGGAAGCAACAGGGCCACGAAGGAAGCGAGCGCCGCGACCGCTGGGCGAGGCTGGACGTCGAGGCGACGCGACGGCTCGTCGTGTCGGACCAGGCTCCGCCGCTGCTCATCGAGCAGTACCGAAGCCTCGCCGCGACCCTGCTTGCCGCACCAGGAGAACGGCCACCCAGGAGCCTCATCGTCACGTCGGCCTCCCCGGGCGACGGGAAGAGTCACGTCGCCGTGAACCTGGCCCTCACACTGGCCCGCTCCTACGGACGGCAGGTCCTGCTGATCGATGCCGACCTGCGCCGTCCGGTCCTGAACCGCATGGTAGGCGCGCCAAACAGCCGCGGTCTGGCCGAGGCCCTGGAGGCAGAAGCGGACGAGCGGTTGGCGACCGTACCAATCGAGGAGGGCCTGACGCTCCTGCCGGCCGGGCGGCCGACACCGAACCACATTGCCGGCCTCGCCTCTGAACGGATGAAGAGGATCGTGGACGAAGCAACCGCACGATTCGACTGGGTGATCGTGGACACGCCGCCGGTTGGCATCCTCGCGGACGGCCGCCTGGTCGCGGATATGGTGGACGGTGTGCTGCTCGTCGTCCGGGCGGGAGAAACGCCATTCCCTGACCTCGAGGCGGCGGTCGATGTCATCGGTCGCGAGCGGATCCTGGGGATGGTGCTCAACGCCGTTGACCCCGCAGAGATTCGCGGCAGGGAGTACTACCACCGCTACTACCACGGCCACGAGGCTCGCAAGGGTTGAGTCGCCCTCCTGCATTTCCTAACCGACCGCTGACCCCGATGTCCCGCCTGGCTCACGACGAACCATGCGCTGCGCTCGAATGCACGCCGGGCGTGGAGTACGACGAGGGAACCTTCCGCTACTTCCTCAGTGTCGAGCGGGCCCGGGCCGAGCGGTCCAACCACGCGCTCCGTGTCGTGTTCGCGAGCATCGAGCTGGTCCCTGGCGAGCCTGCCCGTATCTCGCGCGCTCGGGCCGCCGAGTTGTTCGAAGGGTTGCGCCGGTCCTTGCGCGACACCGACATCACCGGTTGGTACAGGCAGGACCGGGTGGCAGCCGCTCTCTTGAGCGAGCGGGCCGAACCGCCCGGTGCCAACACGCTTGGCGTCATCGAACGACGCGTCGATGAAGGAGTTCGCCAGCGCCTGCCGCGGAGAATCGCACGCGCCCTGAAGGTGCGAGTGGTTCAGCTGAGGCCGCGGCGGGCCAGGAATGAAGAGGAGCTTCCAGTGTGAACGGTGCATCGCCTCCCCGTACCGAGCCGCTGTCCACCTCTCCCGGCCGACGGCTTGCCGCCCTTTGGGCGATCCCCTCGCCCCCTGCGAGGGCGGTGGGAATTCGGCAGCGCCACCCGATCCTCGGCGAATCTCTCTTCCGCGAGGCGATCCTGCGTGAGCAGAGGCGGGCCGATCGTTTTGACACGCCATTCGCCCTGCTGTTGCTCGCGTTGGCCAACGGCTCCGGTCAAGCAGACTCCTGGGCGCCGGTCCTGCGCGCTGTATCTGCCACGAAGCGCGACACCGACCTGGCCGGCTGGCTTCACGATGGGAGGGTGCTGGGGCTGCTCCTCCCCGACGCCTCGGCAAAGAGCGCGCTTCAAACCGAGCACCGTCTGCGCCGCGAGATGTCCAGGCGCCTCGACGAGCCCCAGCTCTCCGCCCTGTCCGTCCATCCCTATTCACTTGGCGACCGCTGCGGCACGGATCCGCTGCCTCCGATCGAGTTGGTAGTCGAAACCTTCGCGAGCTCGCGCGACCTCTCGTGGCGCGACATTGCCAAGAGGGCACTCGACGTGGCAGGCAGCCTGGCGTTCCTGGTTCTCTTCTCGCCAGTCTTCGCGGTTGTCTGGGCGGCGGTGAGGTGGACATTCGACGGGCCCGCCATTTACAGACAGGTGCGGATTGGCCGGGGAGGCGAGGCGTTCACAATGCTCAAGTTCCGGACGATGTACGTGAACGCTGAGGACGGTATCCACCGCGACTACGTCAGCTGGTTCATCAAGTCGAGCACCCGGCAGCCGCACGCAGCACACGAGGTATTCAAGCTGACGGACGACCCTCGCATCACGCCGCTCGGACGCTTTCTCCGAAGGACCAGCCTCGACGAGCTGCCGCAGTTCTGGAACGTGCTGCGGGGCGAGATGTCGCTGGTCGGACCGCGGCCCCCGCTGCCGTTCGAGGTCGAGCAGTACAAGCCGTGGCACCGCCGCCGCGTGCTGGAAGCGAAGCCCGGCGTGACGGGACCGTGGCAAGTGCGCGGGCGCAGCCAGACGACGTTCGACGAGATGGTTCGCATCGACCTTCACTACGCCAGGACCCACTCTTTGTGGACCGACATCAAGATCCTGGCGGCCACACCACGGGCCATGCTGTCGGGAAAGGGCGCTTGCTGATGGACACTTACCTGGCGATTGCTCCGGACGTGAAGTTGGGCAAGGACGTGAAGCTGGCCCGGTTCATCAACCTCTACGGCTGCGAGATCGGCGACGAGACCAAGATTGGCGCGTTCGTCGAGATCCAGAAGAACGCGAAGGTCGGCCGTCGGTGCAAGATCTCGAGCCACACCTTCATCTGCGAGGGCGTGACCATCGAGGACAACGTCTTCATCGGCCACGGCGTCACCTTCATCAACGACACCTACCCCCGCGCGACCACGGAAGGCCTTGTCGGCGCGGGCGAGCGCGTCGCGAGCCCGGCCCGCGGCGAGCAGCATCGACCCGGCCCGCATCTGGGCCTCGGCGTCCCGAGGCAGGAGATCGGCCGCCCGCACCGACTCGGCCAGCGCGCCCGGACCGTTCCCCTGGCGCATGAAGGCCTCGGCCAGCTTGAGCCGCGCCGGTGCCAGCATCGGGTCTGCTTCCACCGCCCTGCGGTACTCCAGGACGGCGGCGTCCACGTTCCCCTTCGCGAGCTGGCCGTCGCCCCGCTCCACGAAGTCGGCCGCGCTTCTCGAGCAGCCGGCCACCGCCGCCGCGACGAGGATCACCCCCACGAACGATCGAGCTCGCAGTGAGATCTTCACGGGGATCGCGCCTCCAGCGCGGAGGATAGCACCAATCCCGGGAGGCCGCGCGGGTGCGCGCAACGGCCCCAAGCTCCTTTTCCGGACGACACCACCGAAGGCCGACATCGCCCCGAGGGGCGATGTCGGAGAACCTTACAGTGCCGAATTTGAACATCGCACCGTGGCCGGCGATTTCCAGATCCTGGTCACCAACGGCGACGGTCTCACGGGGCTCCCGGACAGCTTTTACGCGTTCTGCGTCGACCTCCAGCACTGGGCCGACACGTCGGCTGGAGCGACGCTGGGCAGCATGGCCGGCTGGGACCTGCTGGACGGCGTGACGGACTACCAGAGGCTGGGTGCCTCGTACCTGGCCAACCAGTACTTCTCTCTCTACCCCGACGGATCGGCGAGCAACCTGACCGCCGCTTACTACCAGGTGGCCATCTGGGAGCTGCTGCACGAGCGCAACCCGCTCAAGGTGACGCCGTTCAACGTCTGGAGCGTCACCGGCGGTAGCACGTACTTCAGCAGCGGAACGCTCACGGCTGGCGCACAAGATCTCATCCGGGGGATCGATACCAGCTCCCCACTGTTCACGTACGCCGGCCACCTGATCACGCCCGATCACGACGGGTACGGGCAGAACTTCATCGCGCCGGTGCCCACCCCCGTTCCTGACGGCGGCACGACCCTCATGCTGCTCGGCGGCGCGCTGATTGGCCTCGACCTCCTTCGCCGGAGGCTGAGACCGTAGTGCGGATCCTCGCCTGACGGGCCCGCGTCCCCCATCGCTCACGGGAACGCCCGCGCGGCGTCGCGTGTATTGTCTTGCGATGATGCCGTCATCGTTCCATGCAGGACATCCCGGGAACGCGCCTGTGCCAAGACGGCACACAACCCACGTAACCAACTGAGCCATTGGAACTAACCGGACGCCGCATTCGCGACACCGTAACGCGAGGTCCCTTGAGCGCCCATGGCGCGACAAGTGCTTTGGAGCTTGTCGGCACCGTGGCCATCAGCGCACCGCGCGGCTCCGGGCGCCGTCCACACGCGTCACAGGGAGGGCCTTTCGTGAAGAGACGTCACCTGCTCGGACTGATCGTCGCCGCGAGTACGTTGATGCCGCCAGCGGCCGGCGCGGAACCCATCACCTTCTTCGGGTTCGACAGCGGCCTGGGCGAACTCGCGCGACTCAGCTCCTCTCCCAACGCGGACGCGGCGCGTGCCGCGTTCATGGCCAACCTGGTTGGTGCCGGCACCGAGGACTTCGAAAGTTACGCCGCCGGAACGACGGCACCGCTGGCCATCGCGTTCCCGGGCGCAGGCACCGCCACCTTCTTCGGCGACGGCTCCATCGCGAGCCAGCCGTCGGGCACCAACGGTTTCGGGCGGTACCCGGTGTCTGGAAGCCAGTTCTGGGACCGGCAGGAGGCGTTCTCCATCGCGTTCTCCGAACCGATTGCCGCCTTCGGGTTCTACGGGGTGGACATCGGCGACTTCGGGGGGCGCATGAGACTGTGGCTCGCCGACGGCGGCTCGACGTACCTCGACGTCCCGCACGACATCGACCAGGCCGGCGGCAGCGTCATGTACTTCGGCTTCTACGATCTCGACCAGCAGTTCGTCGGCATCACCTTCGGCGACAACTACGCGTCGGGAACCGACTTCTTCGGCCTCGACGACCTGACGGTGGCGTCGCGCGCGCAGGTGCACCCGGTGCCCGAGCCGGCGTCGGCGCTGCTGGTCGGCCTTGGCCTTGCCGGGCTGGCAGCTGTCCGCAGGCGCCGCGAATAGGCCCCACCTCGACGCACTTCACGAGGGCCGCCGCGAGGCGGCCCTTCTTGTCTCTGGAGGCACCTGGCCTGCCGCCTTGGCCCCCTCGCTTCGCCGGCCTCGTTTGCGTGGGGAGCCGCCCGTGTGTGTAATAGCCGGATGACTGGCGGCGCAACCCTCGACATCCCCTCGCTCCCCAACCTCCGTGACCTTGGCGGACACCGCACGGCGGACGGGCGCATCGTGCGCACCGGCCTCGTCTACCGATCGGACCAGCCCAGCCCCATGACGGCGGAAGACGTCGAGCGCCTCGCGACGCTCGGCCTGCGAACCGTATTCGACCTGCGGGGAGCAGACGAGGCCGCCGATCGACCCGACCAGTTGCCCGAGGGCGTCGAGCGCGTGCCGCTCGACGTGCTTGCCGACATGAGCCGGACGGGGCCGGTCCTCCTGGGGCAGCTCCTCGAAAGCGTCGCGCTGGCCAACGAGGTGCTCGGTGACGGCAAGGTGGACCGCCACTTCGACGGCGCTTACCGCGGCTTCGTGACCTTCGCCAGCGCAAGGCGGGCCTACCGCGAACTGTTCCTGGGCCTGTCCGACCCGGCGCGCCTGCCCGCCCTCTTCCACTGCCTCACCGGCAAGGACCGGACCGGCTGGGCGGCCGCCGCGCTGCTCGCACTGCTCGACGTTCCTCACGAGGTCATCGTCTCCGACTACCTTCGGAGCAACGAGTTCACTTTGCCCCGCTACAGCACGGCAATCGATGCCTTCGTCGCGGCCGGCGGCGATCGGTCGATCCCCCAGGCGGTCTTCGGCGTGAAGGCGCAGTACCTCGAGAAGGCGTTCGACGAGGTGGCGAAGCGCCACGGGACGATCGAGGCGTACTTCGAGCAGGGCCTGGGGATTGACCGGCAGGGACAGGAGCGGCTGAGGGAGATCCTGCTGGCAGGCGCCTGAGGGCAGTCTGTGGCGCACAGGGTCCCGCATGCCAGGGACAGACGGGACGCCTGTGCCGCACACTCACCCACCGGGCACAGGCGGGACGCCTGTGCTACTGCACACAGGCGAGACGCCTGTGCTACTGCACACAGGCGAGACGCCTGTGCTACTGCACACAGGCGGGACGCCTGTGCTACTAGACCAGCAACCCCCGGGGACTGCTGCCGCCGCCATCCAGGATCGAGCGCGCGGACCTGGGGTCGTCGTAGTAATCGCTCGAGGAGCTGCTCGAACTGCTCGACCGGCTCGAGCTGCTGGAAGAACTGCTCGAACTGC
>DAOPQX010000085.1:0-11592 GCA_035348395.1 Vicinamibacterales bacterium
CGAGCAGCACCGCGCCGGCGATCTTCCAGCCGCTCTTCGGGTAGCGGCCGGCGAGGCGGCCCGTGTACCCGTTGGCCACCACCTGGTAGGCGCGCGAACCGTAGGTGTAGGTCAGCAGCCAGATCGGCACCAGGATGTGCTTGAAGGTCTCGCCCGAGTACGAGGGGAAGATCCTCAGGTTGCGGTGGGTGTCGCCCGGCACCTGCCGCGCGCACATGGTCCGCAGCTGCTCGTGCATCGAGTCGCGCGACTGCCGCGCGGCGTCCACCAGCACCACCTGGTAGTGCTCCACCACGTAGCCCGAGAGGTAGGACGCGTCGTACGGGACGAGGTCCTTGGTCGGGAACGGCTCGACCGCTTTCAGCAGGTCGCGCTGCACCCCCTTGGTCCCCGGAACCGGCTCGTCGTCGAAGAAGTGATCGACCGTGCCCGAGGCCGGCTCCCAGCGCACCTTCCGCACCTGGCGCGTCTGCCACTTCCCCTGGTTGTCGCGGACGCGTTCCTGGACGTAGTAGTAGTGCCCGGCCTCGGCGGTCCAGGGGCAGTGCACGCGGGCGTCGAAGGTCCAGTAGGGGATGTAGAGGCCCTTGATCTGGTCCACCAGCGCGCGCCGCTTCAGGGCGTTGGGGGCGAACCACCGCCCGGCGTACCACTGGCGCATCGAATCGTGAACCGCGGTGCGCGCCACCTTGAAGGGAAGCAGGCTCTGCGGGCGGATGGGAGCCTTGATCTCCTCGTACGGCACCAGGGCCGGCGAGCCGCAGAACTCGCAGTTCTGGCCGACCCGCGTCGGGTCGTACACCATCACGGCCTTGCACGACTGGCACTGCACGCTGCGGCGCTCCGCCTGCCAGCCGCGCTGGTCGTCCGACAGCTCGCGCAGCGCCGCCACGAGGTCTGTCTCGACGATGGCGCCGGTCGAGGGGTCGGCCTGGTAGGGCGACTCGGTCCCGCAGAACGGGCAGATGAGCCCCTGCTTGGCGGGGTTCCACTCGGCCTGCGCCCCGCAGGCCGGGCAGGTGAACTTCTGAAGCGCGGAGATTTCGGGCATCAGGAGTCGAGCTCAGGGCCACTCTTTGCCTTCGCCGGCAGCGGGCGGGAGCGAACGCCCGCCCGGCCGGCGACCGGTGTCAGCTATGCAGGTAGGCGTCGAAGGCGGCGCGCGTGATCCGGTAGCTGCTGCCGATCTTCTTCGCCTTCAGCTCGCCCGACTCGATGACCGCCATCACGTCGGCCTCGGGGACGCCGAGGATCCGCGCCGCATCGGCGGGGGTCAGCAGGTCGGCCGCGGCCGGCGCGGTGGCCGCCTGGGCCGCCCCGACGGCGGCGGCGTGCCCGGCCTGCTGCGGCCCGAGCCCCTGCTGCATCATCTGCTGGGCGATGCCGAAGCCGACCGCCAGCTCGGCCGCCATGCCGGCCCCGCCGGCCCCGCCGGTCTCCATCCCCTTCGCCATCTGGTACTTGACGAAGTCGTTCAGGTTGCCGACGACCGCCATGCTCGACCGCTTGTCGATCGCCTGCTCGACCTCGGGCGGCACCGACACGTTCTCGACGATGAAGCTGCTGATCTCGAGGCCGTACTTCGCGCCGACGATCGGGTTGATCACCGGCAGCAGCGCCTCGCCCAGCTCCATGAACCGGGCCGCCACGTCGAGCGCCGGGACGCGCGACGAGGCCAGCGCGTCGCTGAACACGCTGACGATGCGCGACCGCATCGTGTCGGCGAACTCGTCCAGGCGGAAGTTCTGGTCGGAGCCCGCCACCTCCCGGAGAAACAGCTTCGGCTCGATCACCTTGAAGTCGTAGGTGCCGAAGGCGCGCAGCCGGACCACCCCGAAGTCCTCGTCGCGGACCATGATCGGGTTCGCGGTCCCCCACTTGTTCCCCGTGAAGAGGCGCGTGCTGACGTAGTAGACGTCGGCCTTGAACGGGGAGTTGAAGCCGTACTTCCACGACTTCAGGCGCGTGAGGATCGGGATGTTGTCGGTGGTCAGCGTGTGCTTGCCGGGGCCGAACGTGTCGCCGAACTCACCGAGGTAGACGAACTGCACCACCTGCGACTCGCGGACGATCAGCTGGGCGCCGTTCTTGATCGCCTTGTCGTCGTCCGGGAAGCGGAACGAGAGGGTGTCGCGAGAGTCGTCGGTCCACTCGATGATCTCGAGCAGCTCGCCCTTGATGAAGTCGAACACGCCCATGGCGAAGGCTCCTTTTCGGTGAAGGGACGGAAAGCTCATTGTAGCGGAAGGCGTGGGGCGGGAGGCGGAAGGCCGGGCCGGAATCTCGCCCTCCACGCCAGCGCGCCGCCCGACTTCGGCGTGCAGCCGCCCTTCGCCCACCCGTTGCCGCGCTCGACCGCCAGTGGAAGGCCGCCGTCGCACTCCAGGCCCTGCAGCGTCCAGCCGTCGGGCTCGGTCAGGTAGACCTCGTACGGCTCGCCGGCAACCGCGAGGCTGCGGCCGGTCATCACGCCGTCCGCCCACTCGAGCGACTCGAGATCGTAGCCGCCCCCGGTGATGTGGCGGCTCGAGGCGAGGAACTGCGGCCCGGGCCGCTGCTCGCGCACGATGAAGACCTGCGAGTTGAAGGGGGTGGGAAGCGGGCCCGGGGCGAACTGGCGCTCGAAGGCGCCGAGCAGCCTTCGCTGCCAGAACTCGAAAACCAGGTAGCGCTTCGCCGGGTCCAGGCCGAGATCCTCGAAAGGGATCGCGTCGAACGAGCCGCCCGTTCGCCCGACCACGGTCCAGGAGCCGAACGGCCGGTGGATGTCGAGCTGGTAGAGGAAGACCGAGGGTGTCAGGCTGGCGTCGAACGGCTTCGGATCGCGGCCGCTCACCTCCCCGTCCACGCGCCAGAGCTGCGACGACCGCGAGGGATCCACGTCGTACAGCTGACCCGGGGTGGTGACCAGCACCGGCGCGGCGCGGCGGGCGGGATCGGCCACCGCGGTGCGGTAGCGCTCGGGCTTGTCGGTGAGCAGGAACATCGACCCGGTGAGCGAAGTGACCATCGTCGACCGCCAGGCCTCGGTGTCGCTCAGCTCGATGTGATCGGGGTCGTTGCGCCAGACGACGTTGTTGAAGGAGTTGAACTGGGCAAGGCCCGCGTAGGAGAAGCCGTCGGTGCCGATGCGGCAGCCGTCCACCAGGCCCACCAGCTCGGGCCGGATCCCCCAGCAGGCGAGCAGGAACGAGTCGCGGCCGATCTCGTCGCGCACCGACGCCACGTAGGCGCGCAGCGCCTCGGTTGGACCCTCTGGCCTTCCCTCGAAGTGCGCGCGGAACGTGTTGTAGCCCTCGTAGCGCAGGTGCCTCAGGGCGTCGAGCTTGAAGTAGTCCCAGCCCTGCGCGCGCAGGTCCTTGTAGATCGGGCGAACCAGGGCGTCCAGCGCGCCCGGCGCGGTCGCGTCCACGACGTGGCCAATCCAGTTGCCGCGCGCCGGCTGGCCGTCCGGGCCGGCGACGAACCAGGGCTTGTGCCGCGCGGCGAAGTCGGTCTGCGTGAACGCGGCGTTGGTCCAGATGCCCGGCTTCAACCCCTTCCCGCGAATGTAGCGTGCGAGCTCCGGCAGCCCGGACGGGAACTTTTCGTTCGCCTTGAGCCACAGCTCCGGCAGCCCCGTCCCGCGCTGGTAGCCGTCGTCGATCTGGAGGTAGTCGTAGCCGTAGCGCAGCAGTTCCTCGGACATCACGTCAGCGACGCGCTTCACGTCCTGCTCGGTGACCTTGTCGTAGAAAGCAAACCACGAGCACCAGCCGACGACGGGCTTCGGCCACGAGCGGTAAGTCCACGGCTCGAAGTACCGCAGGCCCCGGTGCTGCTGGTAGAAGCGAGGCCGGAAGCGGAGGAGGATCTCGCCGCCGCGCGCCTCGAGGGTGAAGGTGCGAGCGCCAGCCGGCGAGTTGGGCGTCGCCGCGACCATCGTCACCCGCGTCCGGGTGCGCGGCTGGTCGTCCACCCGAGAGGACCCAGTCGGCGTGCCTGTCGTAGACGGCGCGGTCGAGGAGGCTCGAGCCGTCACCCGAAACGTGCCGGACGATCGGCCGTCCGCGCAGCGGGCGGTCGGCCTCGCAGGCGAACGCCTCGCCGCTGGCCGTAATCGTGCCCGAGAGCTCGATCGGCTCGCTGCCGCTCGCGAAGAAGGCCAGTACCTGATCCACCCGATCGCCCGTCTTCGACGTGCTTGGCCGGATGGCGCGAAGCGCCGATGGGTTGGTGACGCGGCCGTCGAAGACGAGGGTGTCGTGATAGCGAAGCTGGACGCGGCCGCCGTCGAGGCTGAGCTGCGCCGCCTCGTTGGGAGGCGCCTGGACGGGGCCGGCGGCGGCACGCGACGCCAGCCCGGGCTGCGACGAGATGACGGCGCTGCCGAAGAACGCGGCACCGAGGATGAGGACGAAGACCGACGAGACGCCCTTGAGCATGGCTCTAGTCTAGAACCGGATGGGTCGGCCGAGCGTCCGCCTACCGCAGCCCGAGGTACTTGTGCAGCTGGATGCTGAGGCGCCAGCGAGGGTGGTCGGCGCAGTATTCCATGGCCAGCAAGGTGTTGCGCCAGCGGTCGGGGCCGTCCATCGGCTGGAGGAAAAAGTGGCGGAAGGCCAAGCCCTCGAAGGCAGCGGGGTCGAGGCCTTGCTGCGGATAGACGAGCTTCAGCTCGTCTCCGCTGGCCAGAACGAGGCGGCTTCCAGCCTTCGGGCTGACGGTGACCCAGTCGAGCCGGCCAGGCAACGGCCTCGTTCCGTTGGTTTCGACGGCTACCTCGAAGTCGTGCCGGGCGAACCGCTCGAGGAGAGCACCGTCGAGCTGCAGCAGGGGTTCGCCCCCCGTGCACACGAGGAACGGCCGGATGGCCGAGGCGGCCGGCCACTTCGCCGCCACTGCATCGGCCAGCGCGCTTGGATCCTCGTAGACGCCGCCCCCGGGGCCGTCCGTGCCGACGAAGTCGGTGTCGCAGAACCGGCAGATCGCCTTCTCGCGGTCCACCTCGAAGCCCGACCAGAGGTTGCACCCCGAGAACCGGCAGAACACGGCCGGCCGGCCGGTGTTGGCCCCCTCGCCCTGCAGGCTGTAGAAGATCTCCTTGACCCGGTACTTCATCGCCTATTGAAACTGTACACGACAAGCGGACAGCTGACAGCTGACAGCGAACAGCTGAGAGCCGACGGCGGACAGCATCTCCGGAGACCCTCAACAACTTGGAGCGGCTTCAACGTTTCCAGCCCAGCCGGGATCAAGTCTTGCTTCACCTCTTCTACTATGTCCCGCATTTACGACGACAACTCGCTCTCCATTGGCCGGACGCCGCTCGTCCGGCTCAACCGCATCACGGCCGGGCTTCCAGCCACGGTCGTCGCCAAGATCGAGGGACGGAACCCGTCCTACTCGGTCAAGTGCCGAATCGGCGCCGCGATGATCTGGGCGGCCGAGCGCGACGGCATCCTGCGCCGCGAAGTGCCCGACAGGATCCGGGTCGTCGAGCCCACCAGCGGCAACACGGGGATCGCGCTCGCCTACGTGTGCGCGGCCCGGGGCTACCCTCTGGTGCTCACGATGCCCGAGACCATGAGCCTCGAGCGGCGGAGGATGCTCAAGGCGTACGGCGCCGAACTGGTGCTCACTGAGGGTGCCAAGGGCATGAAGGGGGCCATCGCCCGCGCGGAGGAGATCGTCGCCTCGGATCCCGCGCGGCACTGGATGCCGCAGCAGTTCACCAACCCGGCGAACTCCGACATCCACTTCCGCACCACGGGGCCGGAGATCTGGGACGACACCGACGGGAAGGCCGACATCCTGATCTCTGGGATCGGCACGGGCGGGACGATCACCGGCGTCAGCTGGTACTTCGAGCGTGAGAAGCAGAAGCCGTTGTGGGGGGTGGCCGTCGAGCCGGTCGAATCGGCCATCCTGACGGCGATGCGCGCGGGCCTGCCGTTTCAGCCGACACCCCACAAGATCCAGGGCATCGGCGCGGGCTTCAAGCCCGAGGTGCTCGACCTCGACGCGGTCGACGAGATCCAGACGGTGTCGAGCGACGAGGCGATCGAGATGGCGCGCCGGCTTCACCGCGAGGAGGGGATCACGGGCGGGATCTCGTGCGGCGCGGCGGCGGTGGCAGCCGTCCGGGTGGCCGCTCGCGCGGAGAACCAGGGCAAGCTCGTCGTCGTCATCCTGCCCGATGCCGGCGACCGCTACCACAGCTCGGCGCTGTTCCAGGGCATCGAGGTCTGACGCCGCGCGTCAGTATCCTCGCTTCGCGAACACCGTTCCCTCGACGCCGCGTGCCAGTCGCACGTCGATCTCGTGCCGCTCGCGATCGAGCGGGGCCTCGACCTCGACGAACAGCACGTAGTGTCCCGAGAGCGCGCCGGCGAGGCGGTTGACGGCCGCCTTGGTGAAGAGGTGGGTCCGCTCGTAGAAGCCGCCAGTGTCGCGGGCCGTCATCTGGAGGCCGGCCTCGAGCGTGTGCGCGTCGGCGTTGGTGACGTCGAGCGCGAAGACCGACGCCCTCGCCGCCTGCAGCGAGCGGCGCGCTTCGCCGTAGGTGCCCTCGAAAAGGATCGAGCTGCCGAACAGCCGGCCGAACCCGTGGCCGACCAGCACCACGGACTTGGCGCGCGGGATCGGCTCGAGCGCCCGGCCGAGCAGGGCGAGCGCGTCCTCCATCGACGAGGCGCGGCGGGCACGGACGACGTCGAGCGTGGCCATGAGAGAGGGGCCCGCGACCGGCTCCACGGGCCCCGGGTCGCGGAAGAGGATGCCGCGGCGCAGCACCTCGCGCACCCGGTCGATGTCGCGGGTGAAGTCGAGCCAGATCTTCAGGTGCGAGTCGAACGACAGCACCGCGACCCGGTCGTCCGGGCCCAGCGAGTCGAGGAAGGTGCGTGTCTCGATCAGCATCCGCATCAGGCCGACGATGCGGGAGGGCTCGAGATCCTTCTGGTAAAGGAACACGATGAGTCGGCCGCGCGCCTCCTCGGGGCGCGAGGGCGGGGGAGTGCCGGGCGCCGCCGCTTCGGGCGGCGCCTCGTCGCCACCTACCCAGTAGGCCGATTCGACGCGCGCCCGCTGCCCGTCGATCCGGACGTCGAAGTCGCCCGGGCCGAGACCCGTCACCGCCCTTCCCCTGCCGTCGAGGACGCGCGCGTCCACCAGGACCCGTGACACCTCCACGCGCTCGCGGTGGCGCGGCACCTGCGGCGCCACCGCGGCCGCAGTCACCGCGGCCAGCAGGACGAGGATCAGCTGGAGGGAAGGCACCCGATCATTGTAGTGCCCCGTCTACTTCAATCCCCTCGCCTTCAGCAGCGCGTCGACCCCGGGCTCCTTCCCCCGGAACCGCTTGTACATCGTCATCGCGTCTTCCGAGCCGCCCTTCTCGAGGATCTCCGTCCGGAAGCGCTTCGCGGTGGCCTGGTCGAAGAGGCCGGTCTCCTTGAAGGCCTGGAACGCGTCCTTGTCGAGCACCTCGCTCCAGATGTAGGCGTAGTAGCCCGCCGAGTAGCCGCCCGCGAAGATGTGGCTGTAGTACGGGCTGCGGTAGCGCGGCGGGATGGCGGGCGGGTTGCCGATCTTCTCCATCGAGGCCTTCTCGAACGCGGCGGCGTCCTGCCCCGTGGGGGCCGTCAGCGTGTGCCAATCCATGTCGAGCATCGACGCGGCAAGGTACTCGACGGTGATGAACCCCTGGTTGAATTGCGCCGACTCGCGGATCTTCTCGACCAGATCCGTAGGGATCACTTCGCCCGTCCTGTAATGCTTCGCGTAGACCCTCAGCACTTCCGGCTCGAGCGCCCAGTTCTCCATGATCTGCGACGGCACCTCGACGAAATCGCGCGGCACCCCGCCGAGCCCGGTGTAGGGCACCTTGTTCAGGAAGGTCGCGATGGCATGGCCCAGCTCGTGGAACAGCGTCCCGACTTCTTCGAGCGTGAGCAGGGCGGGTTCGTCGCCGGCGGGCCGGGAGAAGTTGCAGACGTTGGTGGCGATCGGCCGCACCGACTTGCCGTCGCGCACCCAGCTGCCGCGCATCCGGCCGCTCCAGGCGCCGCCCCGCTTGCCGGGACGCGGGTGGTAGTCGGTGTAGAAGATCGAGAGGTGCGTCCCGTCGGCGTCCTTCACCTCCCACGCCTTGACCTCCGGGTGATAGACGGGGAGGTCGGGCCGAGGCGTGAAGGTGATGCCGTACAGGCGGTTCGCCACGTAGAAGGCGCCCTGCTGCACCTGCTCGAGCTGGAAGTAGGGGCGCAGCTGCTGCTCGTCGAGGTCGTACTTCGCCTTCCGCACCTTCTCCGTGTAGTACCGCCAGTCGCCCGGCGCGAGGGTGAAGTCGCCGCCCTCGGCCTTGATCTGCTCCTGGAGGACCGCCGCCTCCTTCAACGCCATCTCGCGGGCTGGCGCCCACAACTGGTTGAGCAGGCCGTAGACCCCGGCGGGAGTCTTCGCCATGTTCTCCTCGAGCACGAAGTCGGCGTGGCTCTTGTACCCGAGGAGGTTGGCGCGCTCGACGCGGAGGGCGGCGATGCGCGAGACGATCTGCTTGTTGTCGTACTGGTCGCCGTGGTCGCCCCGCGTCAGGTACGCGTCGAGCAGCCGCCTGCGCAGCTCGCGGTTGTCGGCGTACTGCAGGAAGGGCCAGATGCTGGGGGCGTGCAGCGTGTACACCCACTTGCCAGGCAGGCCGGCGGCCTTGGCGGCATCCGCCCCCATCGCCACCACCGAGGCGGGCAGCCCTGCGAGGTCTTCCTTGCGATCGATGACCAGCTTGAAGTCGTTGGTGTCGTGCAGCAGGTTGTCGCCGAACCTCACGCTCAGCATCGACAGCTCGGCGTTGATCTTCCTGAGCTGGTCCTTCTTCGCTGCGTCGAGGCTGGCGCCCGACCGGACGTACCCCTTGTAGGTGTCCTCGACCAGCTTCTTCTGGATCGCGGTCAGGCCGCTCGACTCGCGGGCCTCGTACACCGCTTTGACGCGGGCGAAGAGCTTCTCGTTCAACCGAATCTCGTCGCGCAGCGCCGAGAGCATCGGCGTGACCTCGCGGTTGATGGCCTGGAGCCGCGGGTTCGTCTCGGCCCCCTGCAGCGCCCCGAACACGCCGCTGACGCGCCCGAGCAGCACTCCGGCGCGCTCGAGCGCCTCCACCGTATTGGCAAAGGTCGGTGCCTGCGGGTTTCCCGCAATCGCCTCGATCTCCTTCCGGTTCTCGGCGATGGCCACCTTGAAGGCCGGGAGGAACTGCTCCGCCTGGATCTCCTGGAAAGGCGGGACCTCGAACGGGGTCTTCCACTCCTTGAGCAGCGGGTTGCCGGCGGCCGCCTCCTGGGCCCGGCCGGCTGCGGCAGTCATGATGAGGAGCAGGACGACGAACAGCGGTAAGAAGCGTCTGGTCATGGAATAACCTTTGAGAGAACCGAGGACGCGCGGGGCGACGCGCGGGAAAACCGTCGGGATTCTCCGCCACGGGCGCGATGGGGTCAAGCAGGGCGGAAACAGCGCGGCGGGAACCGCTGGGCCGCCCGGTGCGTTACTTCCACAGGTGCCCCCGCCCCCGGACCAGTCCATTGAGCGGCTTCTGGCACGACCTTCGTCACGGCGTACGACTCTTCGCCCGGGCGCCAGGCTTCACCGTGACCACGGTGCTGGTGCTGGCCCTCGGCATCGGAGTCAACACCGCCGTCTTCACCGCCATCAACGGCCTGTTGTTCGAGCCGCTCGGCGGACCGGCCGCCGGCGAGCTGGCCGCAATCTTCGCCCGCGACGCAAGGCGCGACGGGACCTATCGTCCCTTGTCGCCAGCGGACTATCGTGAGCTGGCGGCCGCCTCGCGCCCGTCCGGCGTGTTCACTTCGCTCATGGCCCACCAGATGCTGACGGTGGGCGTGACCGAGGCCGGGCGCACCCGCAAGGCCTACGCGTGCCTGGCCTCGTCCACCTATTTCCAGACACTCGGGATCGCGCCCCCGGTCGGCCGCGCGTTCCTGCCCGCCGAGGACGACCCCTCCGCCGCGCCCGTGGCGGTGGTCAGCCGCGCGTACTGGGAGCGGAACGGAAGCGAAGCGGCGCTCGGGCGCCGGATCACCATCAACAACCACGCGTTCACGATCGTCGGTGTCGTGCCCGAGGGGTTCAGCGGCACGACGGCACTCCTGTCGCCGGAGTTATGGCTTCCGCTGGGGGCTGCCCCGCTGCTTCGCGCGCACGAACGGCACGACGCGAGCGGCGACCCTGACAGGATGCCCGCGCTGATGGCAGTTGCACGCCTGCGCCCCGAGTTGTCGCTCGAGGCGGCCGGCCCGCTCGTCGCCTCTTTCGCCCCCAGCCTCCGGCAGGCGGCGCCCGTCGAGAACGCCGACCTGGAGCTGAGCGTGGGTCCGCTGTCGCGGTTCTCCATGGGAGCGGGACCACGCGACGACACCGAGGCAGCCGGCGTGCTCTTCTTCCTGATGGGCATGGCCTCGGTGGTGCTGCTCATCGCCTGCCTGAACCTGGCGAACCTGCTGCTGGCCAGGGGGAGCGCACGGTCGCGGGAGATCGCCGTCCGCCTCGCGGTCGGCGGCAGCCGCGGCCGCGTGGTGCGGCAGCTGCTCGCCGAGTCACTGCTCCTGTCGCTGGCGGGCGCCGGGGTCGGCGTGGCCGTCTCGGCCGGCGGCACGGCACTGCTGTTCCGGACGCTCTCGGCCGTGCTTCCGCTCCCGGTGGTCTTCGATGCGACGCCCGATCCCCGCACGCTTGCGGCCGCGGCAGGGCTTGCCACGCTCGCGACGCTGGCCTTTGGTCTCGGTCCGGCAATGAACCTCGCGCGCCGTGATCTCCTGCCCGCGCTGAGGGAACGGCAGAGTCACCAGCCGGCGGGACGGTTTGGCTTGCGGGCCCGCAACCTGCTTGCGGTCGGCCAGCTCGCCCTGTGCCTCGCCCTGCTAACCGCGGCTGGCCTGTTCGTCAAGGGGGCGTGGGAGGCCGGGGACGCCGATCCCGGCTTCCGGCTCGACCGGGGCATCGTGGGCTCGTCCGACGCGTCGCTGGCCGGCTACGACGAACTGCGCGGGCGCGAGGCCTACCGCCGAGTGGTGGCGCGCCTGCGCCGCCTGCCCGGGATCGAGTCCGCCAGCCTGGCCTCTGCCGTGCCGCTCGGCCTCGAGGGGTCGTACCGGGAAGTGAAGCCCGTTGGCGGAACCGGCTCGAGCGAAGCCGCCTGGGCCAGCACGGTGGTCGTCGGCGCCGGGTACTTCGGCACGGTCGGCTTGCCGCTGCTGCGTGGCCGGGATTTCACGCCGGCCGAGGAGGAGTCGGCGTCGCCGCTGCGGCCGGTTCTCGTGGACCTGCCGATGGCCCGGCGTCTCTGGCCCGACCTGGACCCGCTGGGCCGGCACATCCAGCTGGAGGTGGAGGGCGGAGGCGGCACCGCGTGGAGCGAGCCGTTCGAGGTCGTCGGCGTGGTGCCCGGGGTTCGCGACAGCCTGTTCGACAAGGAGCCGGCGGCCCACGTCTACCTGCCGTTTGGAGCGGAGTACCGCGCCGCGATGTACGTGCACGCCCGGCTGGCGACCAGCGACCCCGAGGCAACCGAGGCAATCCTCTCGGCGATGCGGCGAG